>CAYGOX010000132.1:0-6015 GCA_964351485.1 uncultured Halioglobus sp. | reverse complement strand
TGCGCCGGTGGCTGGCGCGGCGGTCAGTGCCAGTGTGCCCGAGGGCGGCGGCGTGCTGAAGGGCCAATTGCGCGTATCGGATGTTGACGAGGGTTCGACCGTGACCTTCTCCGTGTCTGAGGGCGCGGGACTGCCTGCGGGCTTCGAGTTGTCGTCGGACGGTACCTATGCGTTCGACCCATCAAATGCAGCCTATGACGAACTGAACGTGGGCGATGCAGTGACGCTCACCGTACCAGTCACGGTCACCGATGAACACGGCGCGACAGACACAAGCCAGATCCAGCTGACGGTCACGGGTACCAACGATGCGCCGGTGGCTGGCGCGGCGGTCAGTGCCAGTGTGCCCGAGGGCGGCGGCGTGGTGAGCGGGCGATTGACGGCGTCTGACGAGGATGAGGGCGCTTCGCTGAAGTTCTCTGTCAGTGAAGGGAGCGAGGTCCCCGCCGGATTTACGCTGGCAGAGGATGGCAGCTATACCTTCGACCCCGCGGATGAAGCCTACGAACACCTGAATGTGGGTGACAGTGTCACGCTAAGGGTACCGGTGACAGTCACGGACGAAGAGGGAGCGTCCGATGTGACCGGCGTGTCGATGACCGTACAGGGCACCAACGATGCACCGGTTGTTTCCGAACAGCGCATCGCTGCGCGCGAGGGCGGCGAGATCGTCAAGGGTCAGTTACCCGCCAGCGATGCCGATGAGGGAGCCACGCTCACATTCAGCGCCCAGGACGATTTGCCACCCGGATTCACACTGCACGATGACGGTAGTTATACGTTCGACCCTTCCGACGAGGCTTACGATAGTTACGGGGAGGGTGAAAGTCATACGCAAGCCGTGCGCTATACCGTGACGGATGAAAACGGTGCCAGTACCGAAGGTACGCTGTACGTAGGGGTCGAAGGCACTAATGACACGGTCAGTATGGTTGTCGACAGTGATCCGGGTAAGAACTCGGTGCCGGAGAACTCGCCGGCAGGCACGCCCGTTGGTCTGGTTGCACGTGCGACGGATGCTGATGGGGATGCTGTGCACTACAGTATCGTCGATTCGCAGGGCGAACCTGTGACCGACGGCCCCTTTGCCGTGGATGCGCGCAGTGGCGTGGTGACTGTCAGTGATCCTGCCCAACTCGACTATGAAGCCAGTACCCGTCACGAGGTAAACATTCTTGCAACCAGCGCCGACGGTTCTGCCACGCAGGAAAGTTTCGCGATTGAAGTCACGGATGTCATCGAAAACCTGGGGCCGCAGGCCAGCGACGATGTTGGCCGCATCTGGGTGTCTGAATCAACACGCGAAATTGTCGAGAACCTGAAGGTGGGGAGTTTCGACGGCGAAAGTGTGGAGGTCTCCGACTGGGGCGAGTTGATTGACGGCAAGGCGGTATTCAAGGAAGGCGACATCACCGTGACCACCTCGGTGTCTGAAGGTCATCTGAAGGCTTACAACGGGAAGGGTCATGTGGGATTCGGGATCGGTAACGAGGACAACATCGGTCTGGATTTTACCGAGACACTCACGGTTGAACTGGAGGGCGGTGACGCCAACCGGGTCGACTTTACGCTCAGTGGACTCGGTGGCTGGTTCGACGAGACCAGTATCTATGCCACGAAAGTGCTGATCACCGCCTATGGTCACGACGGCAACATCATCGAAACCCAGGGTGGCTACCGCGATTCCGGCATGTACGATGATGTGTATTCATTCGAAACAGAAACGCCGGTACAGCGATTCGAGATTACCTCGGTGGACAACAAGGGCACGTTCGTCGTCCAGAACATGACGTTGACAGCCACAGACACGATTGTAACGCCGGGCCACTGGGTCAATGTTAAAGAGGACGGGGCCATAACCATTGACGTGCTCAAAAACGACTCGGATCCGGACGGGGATGCGCTGAGTATCGTGGGTGTCGACAGTCCCGTCGTAATCGACGGTGTTGAAGTCGGTGTCGCGGAACTGGTCGAGGTCAACGGTGGACAGCAAATCCGTTTCACCCCCGGAACTGAACTGGAGAGCCTGTCCGAAGGCGAGAGCCAGAAGGTCAGCTTCGAATACACGGTTTCGGACGGGCAGGGTGGTACCGATACCGCGAGAGTGAATCTTGTGGTCGAGGGAGTCGACAATGCTGCGGAGGTATCACCGTCGGAGGCGACAGAGGGTGCAGATGTTATTCGCGGCACCGACGAGGCGGATGTCGTCAATGCCCAGGGTGGTGACGATACTGTCTGGGGCGAATCGGGGGATGACGAGATCCATGGTGGTCTGGGCGATGACAGCGCCTGGGGCCATGATGGCAACGACACCTATGTCATGGGTGCCGGCGACGGCAACGATTATTTCCATGGCGGTGCAGGCGGTGGCTGGACAGATACTATCCAGCTCAGCGCTGCCCCCGACGATGGCGACAATCCCTGGCAGATCATTGTCGAGGGTGAGCAGGTTGAGTATGACCTGGCCGCCGGTGCGCTGGATTTACAGCCGGATACTTCCGGTGTGATCAAGCTTGCCGATGGCAGCGAGCTTGCTTTTGAGGGGGTCGAATCCATTCAGTGGTAGTTCTCCTGCCACTTATCTAAACAGTGCCCACTGCTGCACCGGTGGGTGCGGTTGTCCCATACCTGTCAGTCTGGTGTTGAAAACTAAACCGGCCGCGTTTACTCCCTCGAAGTAACAGGGTGATAATACCGTCGCACATTCTCTGGTAACGGCGACGAGGCAGGTTGATTCCACGATGAGTTCAACGATCAAGCACGCGGGTAATCTCGCGGGATACTCGGTCCTGGTGACCGGCGGTGGTACAGGTATCGGCACAGGCTGCGCAGAATCCCTGATTGCCGATGGTGCGGCAGTCACTATCTGCGGGCGGCGCCTGGAAGTGCTGGAGGCCGCGGCAGAAACCATCGAGCGTGCGGCGGGTTTTGGCGGCACGGTCCAGGTCGTGACAGGCGACGTGACCAGCGAGGCGGATGTTGCCGCCATCGTGGCGAAGGCGCTTGAACCTACTGGCAAGCTTGACGGCTGTGTGGCCAATGCCGGTGGCGGCGGTATGCTCTTTGGTTACGAATCCATGGACCTGGATGAGTTCCAACGCGTGCTCAACCTGAACGTGATTGGCACGATGCTGTGTATCAAGCATACGCTGCCACACATGATCGACGCGGGCGGCGGTTCCTTTATCGGCATGTCTTCACTGGCCGGTCATATCACCCACCCCTGGATGGGTGCCTACCCGGTCAGCAAGGCCGGCATCGAGGCCATGATCCGCAACGCCGCCGATGAAAACGGTCCGCACAACGTCCGCTTTAACGCCATCCGCCCCGGCTTCGTGGCCACCGAAATCATGGAAGGTATTCCCCGCGACAGTGAAATTTATACGTCGTATATTGACAACACCCCGATGGGAGATGTCGCCGTGCCGTCGGATATCGGTGAACTGGCGCGTTTCCTGGTGAGTCCGGAGTCCCGCTGGATTACCGGTCAGTGTATCAATGTCGATGGCGGACACAGCCTGCGTCGCGGTCCGGACTTTACCAGTTTCAAGGCGTAACGGACCGGCGCACTACAGAGGATTAGACATGGCTTTTAAAGGCAAGGTTGCCCTGATAACGGGCGGCGCGAGTGGCATGGGTCGGACAGCGGCTTTGCAACTGGCCAAGCAGGGTGCGCAGGTTGCAATCCTCGATCTCAACGAGGAGGGGCTGGCTGAAACGTCATCGCAGCAGGGCACGATCCGTCCATTTACCGTCGATATAACGGATACAGACGCTGTCACCGAGGTGGTCAATACCGTCGAGCAGGAGATGGGCCCTATCGACCGGGTCGCCAACGCGGCGGCTATTATGCCCTTCGGCAAGCTGCTGGAGCAGGATGCGAAACTGCAACTCAAGCTCATGCAGATCAACTACGGAGGCCTGGTCAATGTGGCGACCGCCGCGCTGCCGCGTATGATTGAGCGGGGGCAGGGCGACTTCCTGAGCTTCTCCTCGATGTCCGGTGTTATCCCCGGCCTGTTGATGGGCGGCTACTGCGCGACCAAGGCTGCGGTACAGATGTACACAGAAATCCTGTATCACGAGAACCTCAACAGCGGTGTGCGCTTCGTCTGTATCTGCCCACCGCCGGTGGCCACGCCGCTCTGGAAACAGGCCGAGGCAACCGTTGTGCCCAATCTGGTCAAAGACACACCGCCGATCAGTCCCGAAGAAGTGCTCGAAGATGTCGAGCAGTGTCTGGAGAAAGGCGAGTTTTTCTCCTTCCCGGGCAAGTCCACCAAGGTGGGGTACCGGATGCGTCGCTTCCTGCCGGGACAAATCTGGAAACACGCGCACAAAGTCGAGGGCTTCTAGCGCAGCGTCGTCTGCAGGTCCATCGTGGAAGAGTACGCCATCGAAAAGCAACTTATCCGGCTGGCCCGGGCGATGGATCAGCGCGACTGGGAAGTCGTCGGTGATATCTTCGCGTCCAATGTGCGGGCGGATTTCGGCGAGGGCGAGGTACAGGGGCGCGCGCAGGTCGTAGCGTATATCCGGTCTTTTCTGGACAACTGCGGCGTCACTCAGCATCTGCTTGGCAATTTCCTGGTGGAGATAGAGGGCGATACAGCCACCAGTGAGGCCTACGTCAGTGATATGCACCTGGCGAAAAACCCAACCAGCGAGCTGACCTTCCGAACGCTCGGCAACTACTCCGACCAATGGGTGCACGAGGACGGCACCTGGCGTATTACGCGCCGTTTCAAGGACAATCGAGCCACCCTCGGCAGTTTCGACGTCTTCCGCGCCGAATAGTCCAATCGCGCTAAAGTCCCTGGAACTGCGTCCGATATTGACTGTTAAGGCGAACAGTATCAGGGCGCACTATGCCCACAAGCGTTTTCTCAGGGTCCTCAGGGTATGCACAGCGTTGCAGGAGCGCTTGCGCCCAACGTTTTGCAAAGCCCACGGCCGGGAGACGGGCGCGTTCGCTTTACACGTGCTTCCTTTTCAGCATCGTGGTCCCGGCGCAGCCCCTGTCAGCGTATGAACTGGGCGACTGGCGGATTCACGGCACTCTGTCACAGGGCTGGATTCACAGCAAAGACAACAACTTCGTCGAAGACAGCAAAGGCGGAACCTTCGATTTTCGCGAGTTTGGAATCAACGCGTCCACGCTGCTGGGAGACCGCCTGGTATTCGGTGCTCAGGTGTTCGGTCGCAAGTGGGGTGTGGTCGGCAACGATGATATATATCTGGACTGGCTGAACCTGACGTACTCCTTTAACGACGCCGTGGGCTTGCGGGCTGGCAAGTTGCGGGTTCCCTACGGTCTGTACGGTGAGACGCGAGATATTGACTCCCTGCGCACGCAGGTCCTGCTGCCGCAGGGTGTGTATACCGAGGCGTTCCGTCAGTTCAGCAGCGTTAACTGGGGTGCGCAGGTATTCGGCAATATCGATACAGGTCGCTGGGGAGCGTTCGATTACTCATTCCAGTACGGTCAGAGCGATGTCGATGTCGACAGTGGCGAGCTTAATCGACTGGGAAGCTATGTCAGTCTACAGGTCGAAGATGCCGATGATGGCGACACCGGCGGGTTGAAGCTGGTGTGGATGCCGCCGCTCGAGGGGCTGCGGCTTGGGGTGACCTACTCCTGGATGGAGTTTGTCGCCCGTGGCAATACTGACGGTGGCGTCGGGGTGACTGCCGATTTCGATCTGGATCTCAAGGATCAGTGGTTCCTGGTAGCCTCTGCAGAGTACGCGTACAAACGAGCAACGCTGGTTGCGGAGTATCTTCACGCCGACCAGAAGGCCGAGGTACTTTTGACGCAACTCACGTCTCCGCCCTTCAAATTTCTTGTTGATGTCACCGGCCACTACGTTGCGGTGAACTACGAATTGTCCGACCGGCTGACCGCGGGGATAGGCTACTCGAAGTTCACCATCGACCAGTCCGTGCGTGTGCCCGGTATTCCCGGGGCCAACGGTCAGCAAGACAGAGAAAAAAGCCTCTCGCTGTCACTGCGTT
>CAYGOX010000131.1:0-9790 GCA_964351485.1 uncultured Halioglobus sp. | reverse complement strand
TTTACGCACCGCGCCCATCGCCTCGTGTCCAGTCACGGCCTCTCTCCCGTCAGCGCCATTTTAACGGCGTCTGCGCAGGGTCATCGCAGGTATCGCCATCCTTGTCTTTCTTGTCGATGAAACCCACGCGCTCGTGGGGCTCAAGGTGTCGCTCCCCCCACAGGATTACCGCCTGCATCGTCTGCTCACGCTGCTCCGGCGTAAGCACGCGACCATCGGGCCATTTACCCAGCTCCAGCGCGCGCTGCAACCGCTGGTAAACATCAGGTGTCATGGTGTCAATCAGTTCGCGGTAGTCCATCGTGTGTCCGTTGCGCAAATACGCGCGATTATACCGGCGGTGGTTCGCGGGTGTCGCCTCCAAGGCGCGACACCAGGCCGAACACGGCTCCCAGCACCAGCCCCGCCAGCAGGCCCGCCAGGTGGGCAACGTTGGCAATCCGCCCCAGGCCCACGCCTTCAATGACGCCGGCGAAACCCAGGACCAGGTAACCGACCATAAACCACATGATCGCGGGCAGCGGCTGGATTCGCCAGCGCGGCTGCAGCAACGGCGCTATCCAGGTGAAACCCAACAACCCGTACACCACACCGGACATCCCGCCGAAGGCACTGCTGCCGCTGAACAGGAACTGGGCCGCGTTGGACACCAGGGCGATCACTACAAAGAGCATCGCCATGTTGAACGGCCCCATGACCTGCTCAACCTTGCGCCCCAGTTCCCACAGCCACAGGCTGTTGAACACGATGTGCAGCCACCCGAAATGCAGAAAGGCCGGTGTCACCCAGCGCCAGTACTGGCCCTGCATCGACTCGATAATGCTGTCGGTGGGCGCATTGGAAAACGGTAAGAACGTGAGCAGGTCGATCACCGGGTTGAGCGGCCGCAGGTAGACCACCGCGAAGCCGGCGACGCTGAGCAGCAGCAACAGCATCGTCACGGGGTAGCCGCGCAACCCCGCGGCATCGAGCCAGGAGCCTGCCGGCTGCATTGCCCTGCGCCGCAGGGTTATCTGCAGCTCACCGCCACGCCACGCTTCGTACAGCGCCTGCACTTCGGCCACGTGCTCGGCCGTTTGCACGACCAGCACCTGGCGGCCTTGATCCTCGAACACACGGTGCGCGATGCCGCGCTGGTGCAGGAGCGCACTGAGCGGTAGCAGGTCTTCGGCAACGTCGACCTGGAGCGCGGTGTGATGCTGCGTCATCAGTTGACCAGCGCATTACTCCAGCGCAGCTTGTCCCTGCAACTGGCGTAAAAGCTGTGATCAAGCGGATGCAGCAGGGTCAGCTGGTACGGGGTCCTGCAGATGTGAACCGAATCACCTGGCTGCGCTGTCATATGCACCTGGCCATCGCAGGTGACCGGCGGGTGAATCCGGTTGCGATCGAGAATATCAAGCCGCACCTGTGAATTGCCGTCGATCACGATGGGCCGACTACTGAGCGCGTGGGGAAACATGGGAACCAGCACGATCGCGTTGAGCGAGGGATGCATGATCGGTCCGCCGCCGGACAGGGAATACGCGGTGGAGCCGGTGGGCGTGGAGATGATCAAACCGTCGGCGCGCTGCCGATAGACAAAAGTATCGTCAACGTACAACTCGTACTCGATCATCTGGGCGGTGTTGCCGGAATTGACAACCACGTCGTTAAGCGCATCCCCCGCATCCAGCGACTTGCCGTCGCGCACAACGCGCGCCTCAAGCAGGAACCGGTTGTCGCGCTTGTACCGACCCTCGAGCACCGGCGGGATCTGCTGCTCCATCTCGTCGGGAAGAATATCCGTGAGGAAACCCAACCGGCCGCGATTGACGCCCAGCACGGGGGTGTCGTACTTCGAGAGAATGCGCGCCGCGCTGGGCAGGCTGCCGTCGCCACCGACCACGATCACCAGGTCGACACGCTGACCGATGGCATCGCTGTCAGCCAACTCGACGTCGTGCTCGACCAGCTCAGCCAGCTGTTCGTCGAGGATCACCTCGTGACCCCGCGCCTGTAACAGTTCCAGCAATGCCGGCAGCGTCTGGTCCAGGCCCGACTGTTCGCTGCGACCCACAATGCCGATTCTTTCGAAGGTTTCCTGCATGGATTGTGCTGCCCTGCCCCGGTGGGCTGCTAGTATAACGCGAACATCCGGGGAATCGCAGTGACCACCACCTACCCCTTCCAGACACAAGCGGTGCGGGATCTGGCCTGGGCCTGCTTCGCCCCGCCGCTGATACTCACCTCGCAGCTGGAGACCAGCGGCCGCGTCGAAGACTGCCGGTTTGCACTCGACACACAGCGCCTGGCCTGGCTGGAGCAGCTCGACCGCGAGCCGGGCCCACTGCTGGCGTGGCTGGAGGAACGCCGCTCACACCGGCTCGGCCTGTACTTCGAAGCGCTGTGGCAATTCTTCCTGCGCCACGATTCGCGCTGCGAACTGCTGGCGCACAATCTACCGGTACACGACGGCAACCGCACGCTGGGTGAATTCGACTGCCTGTACCGCTGCCTCGAACGCGGCGAAACCGTTCACCTGGAACTGGCCGTAAAATACTACCTGTGCACGGGCGGACCCGCTGACGGCGATGGGCTGGCGCAGTGGCTGGGTCCGGACGCCCGGGACCGACTGGACCTGAAAATCGACCACCTGCTGCAGCGGCAGCTCTCACTGGGGGACACGGCCGCAGCGCAGCACACGCTGGCGCAACTCGGCATTGAGCCCACCCGGCGCGAGGCGGCCGTGCGCGGCTACCTGTTTGCCCGCGAACGTGACACACCGCCGCCAGGTTTCAACCCGGAGCAGCACCTGCACCGCTGGCTGACACGCGCGGAACTGGACGGCATCGACCAACCCGACCCGCAGGACCGCTTTCTCATCCTGCCCAAGATGCGCTGGCTCAGTCAGGCGCAGCGACTTGCCCATGAAGACGCCCTCGACGCCGCACAACTGACAACGGCGCTGGCTGGGCATTTCAGCGGCGGCGACTACCCGGCGCTGGTCGTGGCGCTGGATGCCGGCGGCATCGAACGCGAACGTTTCTTTGTCACCGGCAACGACTGGCCCGGACGGGCCGAATCGTCACAACCTGCGCGCAGCCTGCCTCAGCGGAAGCTTGCGGACGAATTGGCCACCAGGTAGGTGAAGGCAGCATAAGCCGCCACGTTCTGGTCCAGGGCGTCCGGGGCGACCTTGTCCAGCGTATCGTTGGGCGTGTGGTGCAGGTCGAAATAGTCCGTGCCGTCCTGCAACAGTTCCACCACCGGCACGCCGGATTCGCGCAGGAAGCTCAGGTCCGGGCCACCGGCAGCCTCGTTATTACCCGGCGCGATGCCCAGCGACGCAAGGTGGGCGGCAAGCTGTTCGCCGACACCCAAAGACGACTCGGCGAAATGGGTATCGAACCGCCAGATATCGCCTGCGCCAAAGTCTGACTCCACCGCGATGACGTGATTAACCAGCTGCTCCGCGTAGGCCTTGTTGTAGGCCTCGGCGCCGATCAGGCCGACCTCTTCGGACCCGAACAGGACAACCCTGATCGTACGCCGCGGGGGTGTCTTCATGTGCTCCTTCAATGCCGCGACCGCGCCCAGCACGACACCCACGCCGGCACCGTCGTCGACCGCGCCGGTACCGAGATCCCAGGAGTCGAGGTGCGCCGATATCAGGACGACTTCCTGCGGCGCTTCACTGCCGACAATCTCGCCGATCACGTTGCCGGACAGGGCCGGGGGACGCAGTTCAGGCGTGAGCGTCATGCGCACGGTAACCGGTTTGCCGTAGGCCAGTGCCCGCGCCAGCTGATCGGCGTCCGGCGCCGACAGCGCGGCCGCCGGCGCGCCCTGCGCTGCATCGTAATCGATATTCTGCATCTGGCCGGTGTGGGCAAACCTGTGCGAATTGGTGCCCACCGAGCGGATCAGCGCACCCAGCGCGCCGAGCCGCTGGGCGGCAAACGCCGTCCGGTGACGCTTTTTAACAGCGACACCGTAGCCGGCACCGTCGCGGGTGCGCGCCATGGGCTCGTCGACAAACACGATCCGCCCCGCCACGCTGTCGGGAGAGGCCGCTTCCAGGGCCGCGAGGGTCTCAAAGGCGACCACCTCACCTTCCACCCCGTCGGGACCGGTACTGGCACTGCCGCCGAGCGCGGTGATCACCAGCGGCTGGGGAAACGGCGCAACGATCTCGGCCTTTTCCACCCCGCGCAGCCACAGCGGCACGTTAAACGGTTCGATGCGTACATTGGCCAGCCCGAGGTCTTTCATCTTCGCCACAGCCCAGTCGCGCGCGCGGGCTTCCGCGGGCGTACCGGCCAGTCGCGGTCCCACCTCGGTGGTCAGTGAGGTCAGGATTTCGTAGCCGGGGTTATCGCTGCGCGCCGCCTCTATCAGCGCTTCGACCGAGCGGGCCGTGTCGTCGGCGCTCAGCCAGGCGTCGGCCCGCACCATGGGCGCGGCAAACAGGCCCAGCATCAGCAGGGCGCGGGTCAATCGATTCATAACAACTCCGTTGTACCGTTGGCGGGGGCGACAGTGTACCGCATCGGATCGCTATAAATACTGCCTCGCGCCGCTTATACTCGACCCGTTAAGACCCCTGCCACGGTAATGCTGCATGACGACGAGTTCCCGCCCCCAATGGCCGTTTCGCTGGGACCTGCTCTTGCGTTATCGCTTCATCGAGACACTGGTGCTCTGGGAGGGTCGCCTCACCACGCGCCACCTGTGCGATACCTTCGGCATCGGTCGCCAGCAGGCCAGCAAGGACATCAACACGTACATTCGCGAGGTCGGGCCGGGGAACCTCGAGTACGACAAATCGCTGAAGGGCTACAAGCCCAGCGCGACCTTCGAGCCGCGCGTCACGCAGGGGCAGGCCGACGAATACCTGCACCTGATGGCGCGCAACAACGCCCTCATGAATGTTTTCGAATCGCTGTCGCTGGCCGTGGCCAACGTCGAGGTGCTCAACGTGCCGGTGCGCGACGTCAAGCCGTCGGTGTTGCGCCCGATCATGCAGGCTGCCCGACAGCAAAAGCGACTGGAGGTGGACTACGTGTCCATCAATAACCCAGATCGCGAGGGTCGCATCATTGTGCCCCACACGCTGGTCTATACCGGCCTGCGCTGGCACGTTCGGGCCTGGTGCGAAAAGAACCAGGCGTACCGCGACTTCGTGCTCAGCCGCTTCCGGGGGGAACCGGAGATACTCGACGACTCACCACACGGAGTGGACGGCGACGACGACTGGCACCGCAAGGTCACGGTGCGACTGATCCCCGACCCGCGCCTGAGCGCGGCGCAGCAGGAGGTGGTCGAAGTCGACTACGGTATGCACGACGGCCAGCTGGCCGTGACCACGCGCGCAAGACTGGTACCCTACATCTTGAAATTACTGCAAATCGACCCCATATCTGAGGTAGATGATCCCACCGCGCAGCAAATCATCGTGCAGAACCGGGACGAACTCTCGCCCTGGTTGTTCGGCTAACTCCCGGAGGGCCCGCCAATGAAACAGGACGACAAGCACGCCCGCGTCTACTCCGAAGCCGGATTCTGGGCGAAGTTGCGTGGCTACGCGCGCAAGGCCGGCTACAGCGTGGTCGAAAAAGCGCTGCTGCTGTTCTACACCCTGCAGGAAGAGCGCACCCCGAGCTGGGCCAAGGCCACCATCATGGGAGCGCTGGGCTATTTCATCACCCCGCTGGACGCGGTGATCGATCTGACACCGGGCATTGGCTACACCGACGACCTGGGCGTGCTCGCCCTGGCCGTCACGGTCGTCGCGGCGTACATCAACGACAATGCGCGGGCGCGCACCGCGAAGACGATGGAGCGCTGGTTCCGCAGGCCGCCGTCCACCGCGCGCACCGAGCGCGGCATTCTCATCGAGCACGAGCCCGACACTGACGCACCCTGAACAACTCTTCCAGGTTACCCGCCGCCGGACAGAAGCGCGCTCAGTCGGCACTACCGGTTCGCGCGGTAATGCGCCGTTCTACCAGCGCCAGGAACAGCGCGGTGGACAATCCCGTCGACGCGAAGATCATGCACATGACCATGATCTGGTAGCGCGAGGCTATCAGCGGTGAAACGCCGGACAGGATCTGCCCTGTCATCATCCCCGGCAGGGACACCAGGCCAACCGCCAGCAAGGCGTTGATCACCGGGATCATCGCAGCGTGGAACGCCGCCACGCGGGCGTCATGAATACCCTGCCCGTGCCCCAGCTCCGAATACAAACGCTCTCCCGCCAGGCTGACCGAGGTCATGGCATTGGCGAACACCATGCCCGCCAGCGGAATCATGTAGCGCGGCAGGTACCAGGGCTCCATGCGCAGCACACCCTGCGTAATCACTGCCAGCGTCAGACCGCCTCCCACGGTAATCGCCAGCAGCGAGGCCGACAGCAACTCCCAGCGATGCTCGGGTACCGTACCGAGTGCGATCCAGCTCGACGCCACGAGCATGATGGCCAGCACCAGCAGGATCAGGACACCGCTGTGGGCGCCGAATATCCAGGCCAGGGCGTACCCGATCAGCAGGAGCTGGAGCAGCATCCGGCCCAGGGCGTACACCGCGCGGCCGGCGCGCAACGACCAGCGCAGCAGAATGGCCAATGTGACGGCCACGGGGATGAATGCAACGGCCAGCTGACCGAGGCTCAGCGTCAGGACAGGATCGGACATCTAGCGCGTACCGGGACCGGGATATCAGGGAATACATGCTATCGCCTGACGCCCTTGCGACCAACCGGCAAGCGCTTCAGGGGGCCACTTCAGCCTCCGAACCGATCTTCACAATCAACACCATGACAGCTTTATAACTTACTGTTTTTAATCAATTATCCATGCCCAGCGCGAACACGGTGCCCGCGGCCAGCGCGGCCCACACCAGCTCCTCCAGAAACGCGCCGATCACGACGAAACTCACCGTCACCGCCAGCACGGCGATCAGGCGATCCGTCCAGCGCGTTACGGCCGACGCCGGCCGGCGGCTCGACGGCAGCGGACGCTGCCGGGGCTGGAGGTAACGCGAGGCGTAATTGTTAAATGCCTGGTCGTTAAAAGCCTGGTCGTTAACGGCTTTGGCGGTGGTCATGGGCATTCTCCTTGTTGCCAGTGGTAGACGCTTTCAATGTTGCTGCCCCCTCCCCCGTGAAACCACCTGTACACTTTTCGATCACGTCGCTTAATGGACACATGGCAGTTTGGCGTGGCGCTTTGGTACAGGTGCGATAGTCTGTGCAAATGCAAACGTCCTTCCGCACCGTCTGGCTACTTGCCCTGATCAACGCCATCGCGCTGAGCGCCGTGCCGATGATGATGCTGATCGGCAGCATCGTCGGCACCGAACTGGCGCCGCGCGAGAGCCTCGCCACTCTGCCGATCGCCG
The DNA here is from genome assembly GCA_964351485.1 of uncultured Halioglobus sp. GTDB lineage: Bacteria > Pseudomonadota > Gammaproteobacteria > Pseudomonadales > Halieaceae > Marimicrobium. Next base: position 2,407 of record CAYGOX010000131.1, on the reverse strand, counting down.
CGATGGTGATCGGCACCGCCTGTGGCGTCGTTCCCGCCGCGCGCGGCATGCAGGCACTGGGCCGCCCGACAACCTTTGCGCTGTTTATCCTCAATGGTGTGATCGCCTGCGTGGTACTCGCCCAGGCCGTGGCCGCGGCGAGTTTCGTCCTGTTCTGCGCCGGCGGGTTTCAGCTCGGGCTTACCGCGGCGGCGATGCAGCAGATCCGGTTCGCCGCCATGGAATGCGTGCCGCTGGAGCGCGGGCCGACGGCGGCCTCAATCATTCTCTGCGCCGGTGTGATCGCCGCGTTCCTGGGCCCGGAGCTGGCGCTGGCCGGCCGCGGCCTGACAGATACCGAGTACCAGGGCTCCTTCTGGCTGGCAGGGCTGTGCCTGCTCGCGGCGGGCATACTACTACCGGGCTACCGGCCCGGACGGGCAACGGCATCCGCGTCTAACCAGGGCGCCGCCGGCGTGCGTACGCTGCTGGCCAACCCGACCATTCTGCTGGCCATTACCGCCGGCGCCAGCGCCTACATGGTCATGTCCTTCGTCATGACCGCGACACCGATCAGCATGCACGTTCACCACGGGCACAGCCTCGAGGATGCCAAGTGGGTGATCCAGTCGCACATTGCCGCGATGTTCCTGCCTTCGCTCGCCGCGCCCTGGCTGTTCAGGCTGCTCGGAATGCGCGGACTGATGATCGCGGGGCTCGCCTGCTACAGCGTCACAATCGGGATAGGACTAGTGGACAGCAGCGTGCTGGGCTTCTGGGGGCAACTGGTGATGCTGGGCGTGGGCTGGAATTTCCTGTTCCTCTCCGGCACGGCCCTGTTGCCGACCGCCTATGCACCCGGCGAGCAGTACCGGGCGCAGGCGCTCAATGATTCGGTGGTGTTCGCCAGCCAGGCGGCGGCGTCACTGTGTGCGGGCTGGGCAATCAGTACGATCAGCTGGCAGGCCCTGCTGCTACTGTGCCTCGCACCCATGCTCCTGCTCGTCGTTCTGCTGCTGCGCGAGCGCAGCAATGGCAACTGACAGCGCGGCGACTAGCCCAGGTCCCGCGCAGAGAACGTATCGCACTGGTTGAAATCGCCGCTCTCGAAGCCGCGGCGGAACCACTTCACCCGCTGCGCGGATGAACCGTGGGTGAAGCTGTCCGGCACGACCTGACGGCCGGCCTGCTGCTGCAGACGGTCATCGCCGATTGCCGAGGCCGCGCGCAACGCCTCCTCGAGGTCGCCCGCCTCCAGCAGATTGCGATCGATGTTCGCCGCGTGTCCCCACAGTCCGGCAAAGCAGTCCGCCTGCAATTCCTGGCGCACCGACAGCGCATTGGCCTGCGCCTCACTGGCACTGCGTTTGGCCGAGTGGACCTTGCCGCTGATACCCAGCAGCGTCTGAACATGGTGCCCAACCTCGTGAGCGATCACGTAAGCCTGCGCAAAATCCCCGGGCGCCCCGTGGCGCTCGTGAAGGTCGCGAAAGAAAGACAGGTCGATATAGACCTGCTGGTCACCCGGGCAGTAGAACGGCCCAACCGCGCTGCTGGCGCTGCCGCAGGCCGAGTTCACCCGACCGGTAAACAACACCAGCGTCGGCTCCTTGTAGCGCTGACCCAGCTGGCCGAAGATTTCGTGCCAGGTGGTTTCAGTATCACCAAGCACCACCGAGACAAAATCCGCCGCCTTCTGGTCGGCGGGACTGACCGGCGCGGCGCTGCGGCTCGCTGTTTGACCACCGCCACCCATGAGCAGCGAAAACACGTCGAGGCCGAGCATCTGTCCACCGAAAATTGCGATAACACCCACTAGCAAAAGTGTCCGCCCGGTTTTCGTTTTGATCAGCGCGGGCAGTATCCGCATGAGCATCGGCGCCGCTCCGGCTGCGCCGGCGGCACCCAAACGCGCGCGTTGCCCGCGCCTGTCTTCCACGTTCTCGCTTCGCCTGCCATCTTCCCAACGCATTGTATTTCCCTGCCTTTACAGTCGCGACTACCGGTTGCCTTGATTATACTGGGGACTTTTGTGCAACCCCGTTCTTCGACAGGATAGCAAACAATGAGTGACGGTATACTCCTGGGCGGCTCCGACGCCGGACAAATTTTCCTGCAGCCGCGCTACGCCAATCGCCACGGTCTGGTGGCCGGCGCCACCGGTACCGGCAAGACTGTCACCCTGCAGTGCCTCACCGAGGGGTTTTCCGACCTGGGCGTGCCGGTGTTCCTGGCCGATGTGAAAGGCGATATCTCCGGCATCAGCAAGCCCGGCAAGCCGCACCCGAAAGTGGATGAGCGGGTGCAGAAAATCGGCATAGAGAATTACTCCCAGCGCGGCTACCCGGTCGCGTTCTGGGACCTGTTCGGCGAACAGGGTGCGCCGGTGCGATCCACCATCTCGGAAATGGGACCGGCACTGATTTCA
>CAYGOX010000130.1:4164-9843 GCA_964351485.1 uncultured Halioglobus sp. | reverse complement strand
ACCGGGCGGCTGCTTACAGTCGGCGCGCGACAATTCGACACGCCTTCCAGCGGCGCGACCACCTTCTTCCTCAATGATGACGGTACCGTTCAGGTACACGAATTGCGCCGCCAACGACGCCGCCACTGGATGTAAATAGGTCGTGTTTTCGGCCCATCGGGCCGCGCGTATAATCGGTCGCAGATGACGTGTGGGAGAGTGTGCTGTGCTGGAACTGCTGGTTGCCGGTGGATGGTTGATGGTCCTGATCGTGATCAGTTCCGTGGTGGTGCTCGCGATCTGCCTGGAGCGGCTCTACACCCTCAACCCCCGCAAAATTGCCCCCCCGCACCTGCTTGCCACCGTCTGGAAACAGCTCAAGCGCGGTGAACTGGACGCCGCCCGGCTGCGCACGCTCAAGCAGTCGTCGCCGCTGGGTCGTATTCTCGCCGCCGGCCTGGGTAACGCCTACCATGGCCGCGATGTGATGAAGGAGAGTATCCAGGAGGCCGCCGGGCACGTGGTGCACGACCTCGAGCGATACCTCAATACCCTGGGTACCATTGCCGCCGTAGCGCCGCTGCTGGGTCTGCTGGGCACAGTGCTGGGTATGATCAAGGTGTTTGCGGAAATCATGACGCAGGGCACCGGCAATGCCAGCGCGCTGGCCGGCGGTATCTCCGAGGCATTGATCACGACTGCCGCGGGGCTCACCGTCGCCATCCCGGCGCTGGTCATGCACCGCTACTTCACGGGGCGCATCGACGGCATCGTGGTTGAACTCGAGCAGGAGACGATCAAGCTGGTCGACGCCCTGCACAGTGAAGAGAACACGGACGCAGAGGTTTGAAATTTCGCCGCCAGCAGCGCGAGGAGGTGGGGATCAACCTCACCCCGCTGATCGACGTGGTGTTCCTGCTGTTGATCTTCTTCATGGTGTCGACCACCTTCACGCGCGAGACCCAACTGAGCATCGACCTGCCCCAGGCCGAGGGCGAGCCGCGCGCCGCGGCCGAGGATGAAATTGAAATTCTTATCGATGAGCAGGGCCGCTACCGCGTCAACGGGCGCGCCCTGACCGACTCGCGCACGCGCACCCTGCAGGCGGCCATCTACAAGATTGCTACGGGCGACACCACCCGGCCGATGACCATTACGGCGGATGCGCAGGCATCGCACGAGTCCGTGGTCAAAGCCATGGACGCGGCCGGCCAGATGGGCTTCGTTCACATGAGCATCACCACGCGCCAGCCGGCCGAGAACGCCTCCGGGCCCGCCGCGCCCTGACGCCCATGCCCGCAGCAGACGCGCGTCCTGACCCGACTCCCGCGGTCTACTCACGACTGTCCCGTTATCTGGCGCGCCACGCCCTGGCGCTCTCGATCGGTGTTATCGGCTTTGTGCTGTACACCCTCGGCACTGTCTTGATCGCCGACCTGCTGCAGTTCCTGCTCGACGCCCTGGGCGATTCGGGCAATGTCGCTCGCGGGTTGGTGTCCGGTCTGACCTACGAAGCCCTGGCGCAGGCCGGGTGGGAGCGCCTCGACATCGCCCGTGTGGTCGCGCCGCTGGCGCTGGTGGGTGTTGCACTGTTGCGCGCGCTGGGCCACTTCCTGGGTCAGTACAGTCTCGCGCACGTTGCGCGGGCGCTGGTCCACCAGATGCGGACGCAACTGTTCGACAAACTACTGGTACTGCCCGCGGAGCACCTCGACGCCCAGAGCCAGGGGGCCTGGGTGGGGCGCCTGACCTTCAACGTGGAGCAGGTCGCCGGGGCCATTACCGATGCGCTGAAAACCTTGCTACGAGAATCACTGGTACTGGTCGGTTTGCTGGCCTACATGGCCTATCTCAACTGGCAGCTGTGTCTGGTGTTCATTGCGGTGACCCCGGTGATCGTGCTCGTCGTGTTGCGCGTGACGCGCTATTTCAAACGCTACAGCCGCCGCGTGCAGGACGCGATGGGCGAGGTGACCCAGTATGCGAACGAGGGTGTGGCCGGTTACGCCGAGGTGCGCATGCTCAACGCGCAGGCGCAGCAGGCACAGCGCTTTGCCGAGGCCAGCCGCTACAACCGCGACCAGAGCCTGAAGATCGTCCGTGTGGAAACGCTCGCCACGGCGTTCCTGCAGGTGTGGGTGGCGCTGGCGTTCGCGCTGCTGGTCTGGCTCGCGCTGCACCCGGCCGTGCTCGAAACCCTCTCGGCCGGTGCCCTGGTGGCCTTCCTGACGGCGGCGTCCCAATTGGGCAAACCCGTGCGCCAGCTCAGCGGGGTACTGGGTACATTGCAGCGCGGTGTCGTTGCCGCGCAGGACGTGTTTGAGCAGCTGGATCGGCCGGTGGAGGCCGACACCGGGACGCTGTCGGCCGACGCCGTGCGTGGCGAGCTTGTGCTGGACAATGTCTCTTTCACTTATCCCGGCGCTGCGGCTCCGGCCCTGTCCGGCGTTGGCCTGACGGTGCAGGCGGGGCAAACGCTCGCGATAGTCGGGCGCTCGGGAAGCGGAAAATCCACCCTGTTGCGGCTACTGACACGCCTCGTTGAACCGGGACAGGGACAGGTGTTGCTCGACGGCCAGCCGCTACCGGCCTATGCGCTCGACTCACTGCGCCGCAACATCGCCGTGGTCCCGCAGCAGCCGGTTTTCTTTCGTGACACGATCTACCACAACGTGGTCCTGGGGCTGGAATCACAGCGCGACCAGACGGATGTGGAGGCAGCGTTGGCACGAGCCGAGGCCCTGTCTTTTGTCGAGTACCTCCCGGCCGGCCTGCAGACCCGGCTCGGTGATGGCGGCGCCGGGCTCAGTGGCGGGCAGCGCCAGCGGCTGGCGCTGGCCCGGGCGTTCCTGAAAGACGCGCCCGTGCTGTTGCTCGATGAAGCCACCTCGGCGCTCGATGCCGACACTGCCGCGCGCGTCCAACAGTCCCTGGCAGAATTCGCCGCACAGCGTACCTGCGTGGTGATCGCGCACCGTATGGCCACGGTGGAGCAGGCCGACCGGATCGTCGTGCTCGACGCCGGCCGCGTCGTCGCCCAGGGGGCTCATGCGCAGTTGATGGCGGACGGCGGGTTGTACGCCGAGCTGTACCGGCACGAGTTGGCCTCGTGAAAAACGGTTTTGCCTACAGGCTGCACTCGGCGTGGTATCGCGGTGCGTCCTGGCTGGTGCTGCTGGTGCCGCTGGCGTGGGTCTATCGGGCGTGTGTTGCGCTGCGCCGCTGGCTGTACCGCCTGGCGGTGCTGCCGGTCTACCGGGCCGGTGTCCCCGTGGTGGTGGTGGGCAACCTCACGGTGGGCGGCTCGGGCAAGACGCCCACGGTGATTGCGCTGGCGCAGGCGCTGTCCCGGCGCGGCCTGCGCCCGGGTATTGTGGCGCGTGGCTACGGTGCGACGCAGCGCGTAACGGCGCACCGGCTGGATGCGTCCAGCACGGTGGCCGACAGCGGCGATGAAATGATGATGGTGTATGAAAGCACGGGATTTCCCTGTGCGGTGGCGCCACGGCGCTCTGAAGCCGTGCAACTGCTTGAGGCCAGCGGCGAGGTGGATATTGTGCTGGCCGACGACGGCTTGCAGCACTACGGGCTCGCGCGCGATTTCGAGATCGTGCTGTATGACGCCGATGCCGCTTTCGGTAACGGGCGCTGCCTGCCTGCCGGCCCGTTACGTGAGCCACTGTCACGTTTGCGCGAGGTCGACTGTGTCCTGTCGCGCACCGCACAGCCCTCTGACGAAAGCGTCGCGCTGGTTCCGCGGGCGCTGATCCATTTGCGCACATCAGAGCAATACGTGCTGGATGGTCCGGACCTGCCGGAGACTATTACACAGAAGATATCCAGAGAGATCGTCGCGGTGGCCGGTGTCGGGCAGCCCGCACTGTTTTTTCGCCAGCTGCGCGACCTTGGTTTCGTCGTGGAGGAACGCGCTTTTCCCGACCATCACATCTTTTCTGAAGCCGACCTGGCGGTTGCGCCGGATCAGTCCATTATCATGACCGCGAAAGACGCGGTAAAATGCCGGACGCTGGCGGGCGCCGACACCTGGTACCTGGCCGTCGATGCGGTGCTGCCGCTATCGGTGGTAGAGCGCGTCGCCGCGCTGGCTGAACCTTCCGCGAACGTCGCCAATCCGGGCCCCAATCGAGAAACAACATGAGTTATACCGTCGTCATTCCCTCCCGTTACGGCTCTTCGCGCCTGCCGGGCAAACCGCTCCTGAGTATCGGTGACAAACCCATGGTGCAGCACGTGTGGGAGCGGGCCTCGCGCAGCGCGGCCGAGCGCGTGATCATCGCCACCGACGATGAACGTATTGAACAGGCCGGCAGGGCTTTCGGCGCGTAGGTCATGCTAACCCGCGCCGATCACGTCTCGGGTACCGATCGGCTGCAGGAGGTCGCCGCGGCGCTAGAACTGGCCGACGAGCACATCGGCGTGAATGTACAGGGCGATGAGCCATTGATTCCGCCCGCCGTGATCGACCAGGTCGCCGCCAACCTCGCTGCCAATCCGGGCGCCGGGATCGCCACGTTGTGCGAGCCGATAGAAGATCGCGCCGACCTCGAAAACCCCAATGTTGTGAAAGTCGTCGCGGACGCGCAGGGCAGGGCGCTGTATTTCAGCCGGGCGCCCATCCCGTGGCCGCGCGACGCGTTTGCCGGGCAGGGCGCGCCACTGCCCGCGGGCGACCACTGGTTTCGCCACATCGGCATTTACGCTTACCGCAGCGGTTTTCTGCACCAGTTCGTCAACTGGCCGCCCGCACCGCAGGAATCGCTGGAGCAACTGGAACAACTGCGCGCCCAGTACAACGGCGTAGAGATACACGTGGCCCCGTGCTGCGAGGCTGTCCCGGCCGGGGTCGATACCCAGGCGGATCTGGATGCGGTGCGCGCGCAGGTTGGCGTGTAATGAGTGAACAGGTCAGCGTGCTGTTCGTGTGCCTCGGCAACATCTGCCGCTCGCCCACGGCGCACGGACTTTTCGAAGCGCGCGTGAGAGCGCGCCAGCTCGACGATCGCATTGCGGTCGATTCGGCGGGCACGGCCGCGTGGCATGTCGGCTGTCCACCTGACCCGCGTAGCGTCGAGGCGGCCTACGAGCGCGGCTATGCCCTGGATCATCTTCGCGCGCGGCAGGTACAGCCGGAAGATTTCGCGCAGTTTGACTATATCCTGGCGATGGACCTTGAGAATCTGGCCAATCTCGAGGCGATGCGGCCTGCGGACTTTGCCGGACATCTCGGTCTGTTCCTGTCTTTTGCTGAGGGGTTTGAGGAGTTTGAGGTGCCCGACCCCTATCACGGCGGTCCGCAGGGCTTTGAACAGGTGCTGGACTTGATTGAGGCTGCCAGCGAGGGCCTGCTGGCACAGCTGGTGCGCGATCTGAATGCTGACGATTGAATTCGAATCCGGCGCGCCACTGGAGAGCTTGAATACGCTGGCGCTTGCCGCCAGCGCCAGGCTGCTGTTGCGCGCGGAGTCTGACGAGGCCGTGCTGGAGGCGTTTGACCACGCCCGCGCGCACGCGCTGCCGGTGCTGCCCTGGGGAGAGGGCAGCAACATCGTGCTGGCCGGTGATATCGATGCGCTGGTGTTGCAGATGCGAACGCGCGGCATCGAGGTGCTCGACCTTCGCTCGCTCCCGGCCGACTGGGCCCGCGAGTGGCTGCTCGATTCCGAGCACCGCATCGACGAC
>CAYGOX010000130.1:0-4154 GCA_964351485.1 uncultured Halioglobus sp. | reverse complement strand
TGGCCGGAGATGTCGATGCGTTGGTGTTGCAGATGTGCACGCGCGGGATTGAGGTTCTGCACGAATCGTCCGCCGAGGTGACCCTGCGCGTTGCCGCCGGCGAAAACTGGCATTCGCTGGTGACATGGACGGTTGAGCGCGGCTACTGCGGGTTGGAAAACCTTGCGCTGATTCCCGGCACCGTAGGTGCGGCGCCGATTCAGAATATCGGCGCCTACGGTGTTGAGTTGTGCCAGTACGTCACCCGCGTCGAAGGCTGGACCAGTGCAGACAGCCGCGCGTTTTCATTGGGCGCCGACGACTGTCAGTTCGCGTATCGGGACAGCATTTTCAAAGGCGAGTTGCGCGACCGCGCCGTTGTGTCGGCGCTGACGCTGAGGTTACCGAAAACTGCTGAACCCAATGTCACTTACCCCGCACTGGCGCAGCAACTCGACCAGTCTGGCGAGCCTGTTTCGCAGCGAGCGGTGTACGACGCGGTGGTCGCGCTGCGTCGCGAACGTCTGCCTGACCCTGCGCAGACGCCGAACGCGGGCAGTTTTTTCAAGAACCCCGTGGTGTCGGGCGCACAATACCGCGCGCTGAAAGGCGCTCATGACGCCCCCGGTTACGCGCAGGCGGATGGCAGCGTGAAAGTGCCGGCCGCCTGGCTGATCGAGCAGTGTGGCTGGAAGGGCAAGCGCGCGAAGGGGCAGGGCGTGCACCCCGGCCACGCACTGGTGCTGGTCAATTACGGCAATCCCAGCGGCGCCGATCTGCTGGCGCTCGCCGATGCCATTGCCAGAGACGTCGCACAAACGTTTGATATTGCGCTGGAGATTGAGCCGCGTATCTATCCGGGGCGCGACTGATGTCAGTGGATGAACCCCGTTCCGAATCGTCTGCCGAGGACAGTGCACACGAACGCCCGGCGTTCGATCACAAGGGTTTCGTCAAGTCGCTGACCACCCGTCCCGGCGTCTACCAGATGTACGACGCCGACGGGCAACTGCTGTACGTGGGCAAGGCGCGCAATCTCAAGAACCGTGTCGGCAGCTACTTTCGGGCGCGCGGACTTACGGACAAGACCATGGCCCTGGTGGCGCATATCGCCGACATCCAGGTGACCGTAACGAGCACCGAAGTGGATGCGCTGCTGCTCGAGCACAACCTGATCAAATCGCATCGCCCGCCGTATAACATCCTGCTGCGCGACGACAAATCCTACCCGTATATTTTCATGTCCACGGAGGACAAGTTCCCGCGCATCGCCCTGCACCGCGGCACCAAGCGCCGCAAGGGAAAATACTTTGGCCCGTATCCCAGTGCCGGCGCGGTGCGCGATTCGCTGCATTTTCTGCAAAAAGTGTTCAAGGTGCGCCAGTGTGAGGACAGCTACTTTCGCAACCGCTCGCGGCCCTGTTTGCAATACCAGATCGATCGCTGCACCGGACCCTGTGTGGATCTGGTGTCGGAAGCCGACTACGCCCAGCAGGTGGAAAACACTCGCCTCTTCCTGCAGGGTAAGTCGCAGGAGCTGATGGTGCTACTGGCCGACGACATGGAGAAGGCCGCCGCCGAACTCGAATATGAAAAGGCCGCGCAGTACCGCGACCAGCTTGCGCAGTTGCAGCACGTGCAGGCCAGCCAGGGCATCGAGGGCGTGTCGGGCGATCTCGATATCCTCGCGGCCGCCACCGCGCACGGCCGCGCCTGCGTGCAGGTGCTGTTTGTGCGCGGCGCGCGGGTGCTGGGCAGCAAAACGTACTATCCGCCGCTGAAGTTGGATGAGACCCCCGCCGAAGTGCTCGAAGCGTTTATTCCGCAGTACTACCTGGGCGGGGTGCGCGCGGTGCCGGCGGAAATACTGGTGAACGCCCTGCCCGAGCAGGCCGAGACGATTGCCGAGGCGCTTGGCGTACATGCGGAACGTCGTGTGCAGATTCGCGCACGCGTGCGCGAGGCGCGGGCGCGCTGGCTCACACTGGCCGAGCAGACCGCGCAGACCAGCCTGGAATCTCACCTGGCTGGGCGCCAGACGGTATTGGGCAGATTGCAGGCGCTGCAGGACTTGCTGGAGTTGCCCGAATTGCCCGAGCGTATGGAGTGTTTCGATATCAGTCACAGCTCGGGTGAGGCGACCGTGGCGTCCTGTGTGGTGTTTGACCAGAACGGCCCGCGCAAGTCTGACTATCGCAAATTCAACATCGAGGACATTACCCCGGGCGACGACTACGCCGCGATGCAGCAGGCGCTGGAGCGACGCTACCGGCGCCTCAAAACCGGTGAGGCCGCCATGCCCGACGTGCTGTTTATAGACGGCGGCAAGGGGCAGGTGGGACAGGCGCTGAGCGTGCTGGAGGATCTGCAGATTACCGGCATCGAAGTGGTCGGGGTGGCCAAGGGCACCACGCGCAAGGCCGGATTCGAAACCCTCATTCACGGCGACAGCGGGCGCGAAACGCAGCTCCCCGGCGACAGTGGCGCGCTGCACCTTATTCAGCAGATTCGCGACGAGGCGCACCGCTTTGCTATCACCGGTCACCGCGGCCGCCGCGACAAGGCGCGGCAGCGCTCGACGCTGGAGGATATACCCGGTGTGGGCGCCAAGCGCCGGCGAGAGTTGTTGCGGCACTTCGGCAGCGCGCAGGGCGTGGAGAATGCGAACGTCGAGGAGTTAAAGAAGATCGCCGGTATCAGCGCGACCCTGGCGCAGCAGATCTACGACCATTTTCACAACGGGTGATCCGGCATCTACATCGGGAAGCAGACGGCCGGGTTGGGCTTGATCCGCTTGCGTACCAGCGGCGAGAGATCGTCCATCACACGCGCGCGCTTTTCCGGTTTGGGACACTTCGTCCAGTGGGTGCGGATCGGCTGCATGTACTCGGTGACCAGGCCGAACCCGGCCAGGGACAGGGGGCTGGTCTCCGAGGTGACCGGCACGCCCATGAATTCGCGCACCTTGGCGCCCTTGATGTCCAGCAGCGAGGCATCGTATGCCCGCCGCTCCCCATTGAGGATGGGCGTGAGCAGGTCTTCCCGGTAGTCCAGACCCTTGAGGGCATCCGGCGGCACGGCCACGGCGGCCACATCGCTCTTGTCCTCGACCGAGAAGTCTCCCAGCAGGTCCATGTTCTGCACTTCGCCAGAGAACACGTTCAATTCAGGGTCCGCCCCGATACCCATCGGGTCGGTAAATCCGGGGACATTTCGTTCGCCGTGCGTGCCGAAAGGGGCAACTTCGAACATAGGTGTCTTGAATATCAGGGATTCAAACGAATACGTTTCCCCATATTCCACGTTCAGCTCGAAGGGCAGGGCGGTCATGCGGCTGGCACTGCCGGGCGAGGCAACGAACAGCAATGGCAGGCATGCCAGGAGAACAAATCGCGGTATCTTCATTATTTTATAACCGGCTCTGTTTTCGGGAACTACTTGCAGCGCCAAAACGGTGCAATATATATTCCACTGCTTATAATTCAATAAGTTACAGAGGGTCGTCCGTGATCCCTCCCAAAAATGTAAATGATTCTGACGATTGAATGCAACAATTTGATACACGAATATTCAAATTTCCCACAGCCCCCTGACACTCTTTTGACATTCGGGCTCTCGCCCCGCGCCGGAAGGCTGCGTTACACTAGATCTCAGTTACCCTGAACAGCCCCCGTGGCTGGCCCTGTCGACACCCTGGACGCCCGAGTGCCACTGAACGTTCCCAACGCTCTCACCCTGTTGCGTATCCTGCTCATACCGGTCCTGGTGGTGGTGTTTTACCTCCCGTTCCAGAACCACCTGCTGGTAGCCGCAGGGGTTTTTGCCGCTGCGGCAGTCACCGACTGGTTCGACGGCTACCTGGCGCGCCGCCTGGGCCAGATGACCGCCTTCGGCGCCTTCCTGGACCCGGTGGCGGATAAACTGATGGTCACCATCGCGCTGGTGCTGCTGGTGGAGCGGCACGACACTCTGATGTTCACCCTGGCGGCCTGTGTGATCATCGGGCGCGAAGTGGTGATCTCGGCGCTGCGCGAGTGGATGGCGTAATTGGGGGAGCGAACCTCCGTGGCCGTTTCCATGATCGGCAAGGTAAAAACCGGCTTCCAGATGGTGGCGATCACGGCGCTGCTGGCCATTTACCCGGCCAGCGACCATGGCTGGCTGCCAGTGGTTTG
>CAYGOX010000129.1:0-9936 GCA_964351485.1 uncultured Halioglobus sp. | reverse complement strand
TGCCTGGCGCACTACGCGTCGCTGGAGGGCTTTGCCGGCCTGCGCCGCGCGTTATCGATGAGCGGCCAGCAGATTGTCGATGCGGTCAAAGCATCCGGCTTGCGCGGACGGGGCGGCGCGAGTTTTCCCGCCGGTATCAAGTGGCAGACGGTGCTCGATGAACCCCCGGGTCAGAAGTACATCGTCTGCAACGCCGATGAGGGGGACAGCGGCACCTTCGCCGACCGGCTCCTGATGGAGGCCGACCCTTACCAGTTGATCGAGGGGATGACGATTGCCGGCCTCGCCGTGGGCGCAACGCGCGGCTATATCTACCTGCGCTCCGAGTACCCGCGCGCCGCCCGGGTGATGGAAGAGGCAATTGCGCGCGCCACCGAGGGCGGATTTCTCGGCGACGATATTCTCGGCAGCGGTCGCGCGTTCACGCTGGAACTGCGCCTTGGTGCGGGCGCCTACATTTGCGGTGAGGAAACGTCGCTGCTGAACAGTCTCGAGGGCCGGCGCGGCGAGGTGCGGGCCAAGCCGCCGCTGCCTGCCATCGCCGGGTTCCTGCAACGGCCTACGGTGGTCAACAATGTGCTGACGCTGGCGGCGGTGACGACCATCCTCGCCCGTGGGGCGGATTTCTATAGTGCGTTCGGTAGCGGCCGGTCGCTGGGCACCATGCCGTTCCAGCTCGCGGGCAACGTGCGCTGCGGCGGGCTTATCGAGGCGCCGTTCGGACTTTCGCTGCGGGAGCTGGTCGAAACGTACGGTCAGGGCACCCGCACCGGCCGGCCGGTCAAGGCCGTGCAGGTGGGCGGACCGCTCGGTGCCTACCTGCCTGCGAACGCGCTCGACGTGGCGGCCGACTATGAATCGCTCGTCGCGGTGGGCGGTATGCTCGGACATGGCGGCATCGTGGTGTTTGACGACACCGCCGACATGGCGGCGCAGGCCCGCTACGCCATGGCGTTCTGCGCCGCCGAAAGTTGTGGCAAGTGCGTGCCCTGTCGCATAGGCTCAACCCGGGGTGTGGAAGTGATCGACCGGATCGTGCAGGACGAGGCCCGGCAGGACAACGTGCACCTGCTGCTCGAATTGTGCGACACGCTGGAGCACGCCTCCCTCTGCGCCATGGGCGGTATGACACCGTACCCGGTGCGCTCGGCCCTGCGGCACTGGCCGTCTGATTTCGGTCTGGATTCGGTGGACGGGGAACGATGACGCTACAGTATTACGAACCGCAAAAAGATTACGGTACGCCGGCGCGCGAGTCCGCTGAAACGGTGGCGTTGACGGTGGACGGCGTTGCGCTGTCTGTACCGGCGGGCACCTCGCTGATGCGCGCCGCCGCCGAAGTGGGGATCAAGATCCCGCGACTCTGCGCCACCGATGCACTCGATGCCTTTGGTTCCTGCCGCATGTGTATGGTCGAGGTCGAGGGGCGGCGCGGTTACCCGGCGGCCTGCACCACACCGGTGGAGGCGGGCATGGTGGTGCACACACAGACGGGCGAACTGGCCCGGCTGCGCCGCAACGTGATGGAGCTGACGATCTCCGATCATCCGCTGGACTGCCTCACCTGCCCGACCAATGGCGATTGCGAGCTGCAGGATACCGCCGGCGAGGTGGGCCTGCGGGCCGTGCGCTACGGGTTCGAGGGTAAGCATCACCTCGACGCCCCCAAGGATTCCAGCAATCCCTATTTCACTTTCGATGCCAGCAAATGCATCAACTGTTCGCGCTGCGTGCGCGCCTGCGACGAGATACAGGGCAGCTTTGCCATCACCATGGCCGGGCGCGGCTTTGACGCGCATATCGCCGCCGGGCAGGACGAGCCGTTCATGGCCAGCGAGTGCGTGTCCTGCGGTGCCTGCGTGGCCGCCTGTCCCACCGCGACGCTCACGGAAAACTCGATCATCGAGCAGGGTGTGCCGGAACACACCGCGATCACCACCTGCGCCTACTGCGGTGTCGGCTGCGGTTTCAGGGCCGACATGCGCGGCGAGCAGGTGGTGCGCATGACACCGTGGAAGGACGGCAAGGCGAATCGCGGGCACGCCTGCGTCAAGGGCCGTTTCGCTTTTGGCTACGCAACGCACAGCGACCGCATTACGCAGCCCATGATTCGCGACACCATCGATGAGCCCTGGCGCGAGGTATCCTGGGACGAGGCGCTGGCGTTTGCCGCGCAGCGCCTGCGGGCGGTGCAGTCGCGCCACGGTGTGAAGAGCATTGGCGCGATCTCGTCGTCGCGCTGCACCAACGAAGAGGTGTGGCTGGTGCAGAAACTGGTCCGCACCGGGTTTGGCAACAACAATATCGACACCTGTGCCCGCGTCTGTCACAGCCCCACAGGCTATGGCCTCAAGCAGACGCTGGGCGAGTCCGCCGGCACGCAGACCTTCGACTCGGTCGCCGCGGCCGATGTCATTATCGTGATGGGCGCAAACCCGACCGAGGCGCACCCGGTGTTCGGGTCGCAATTGAAGCGGCGCCTGCGCGAGGGCGCGCAACTGATCGTGATTGACCCGCGCGAGATCGAACTGGTCAACGCGCCGCACGTACACGCCGACGTGCATCTGCCGGTGCGTCCCGGCGGCAACGTCGCAGTGCTCAATGCGCTCGCCCACGTGATTGTCACCGAGGCACTGTGGGACGAAACATTTGTGCGCGAGCGGTGTGATGACGACGCCTTTGCGGTCTGGCTGGACTTTATTCGCGCAGACGACAACAGTCCCGAGCAGTCCGCGGCCGATACCGGCGTCGATCCGGCACTGCTGCGCGACGCGGCCCGGCGCTATGCGCAGGCCGACAACGGCGCGATCTACTACGGTCTGGGCGTTACGGAACACTCCCAGGGATCGACCGCGGTGATGGCGATTGCCAATCTCGCGATGCTCACCGGCAACGTCGGTCGCGAGGGTGTGGGCGTGAACCCGCTGCGCGGACAGAACAACGTGCAGGGCTCCTGCGATATGGGGTCGTTTCCCCACGAGCTGCCAGGCTACCGGCCGGTCGGTGACAGCGCCGTGCGCGGCGAGTTCGAGGCGGCCTGGGGGCTGACCCTCGATCCCGAACCGGGGCTGCGTATCCCGAACATGTTCGACGGAGCGCTCGACGGCAGTTTCAAGGGCCTTTATTGCCAGGGCGAGGATGTCGCACAGTCCGATCCCAACACGCAGCACGTGGAAGCAGCGCTGCGCAACCTCGAATGCCTCGTGGTGCAGGACATCTTTCTCAACGAGACGGCGAAGTTCGCCCACGTGTTCCTGCCCGGCGCCTCGTTTCTTGAAAAGGACGGCACCTTCACCAATGCCGAGCGCCGCATTTCACGCGTGCGCCGGGTGATGACGCCACTGGGAGGCAAGGCCGACTGGGAAGCGACCCAGGCACTGGCCAACGCGCTGGGCTGCGACTGGCACTACACGCACCCGGAGCAGATCATGGCCGAGATTGCCGCGCTCACACCGACTTTCAGCGGTGTCACCTATGACAAACTGGACGAGTGCGGCTCGATCCAGTGGCCCTGTAACGACGACGCCCCGACAGGTACACCCATCATGCACGAAGATGAATTCGTGATCGGTAAGGGGCGGTTTGCGATCACCGAGTATGTGCCGACCACGGAGAAAGTGAACCGCAAGTTTCCGCTGCTGCTGACCACCGGGCGCATTCTCTCGCAGTACAACGTCGGTGCGCAGACCCGCCGCACAAGCAACTCGCGCTGGCACGAGGAAGATCGGCTGGAAATTCACCCGCAGGATGCCGAAGTGCGCGGCATTGCCGAGGGCGACTGGGTGGGTATCGCCAGCCGCGCCGGTGACACCGTACTGCGCGCCACCCTCACCACACGCGTCCAGCCCGGCGTCGTCTACACCACGTTCCATCATCCGGCATCGGGCGCCAACGTGGTCACCACCGACAACGCGGACTGGGCGACGAGTTGCCCCGAGTACAAGGTCACCGCTGTGGAGATTGTGAAAGTGCATTCGCCGTCTGCGTGGCAGCAGCGCCAGCAGGTGTTCGCCGAGCGGCAGCAACAGTTTCTGGCGGCCGCGCGCGAATCGTGACGCAGCGCGGCGAATCATTGGAGACAAAAACACAGACGCGCGTCTGGCGCGATGGGTGCGAATCGCAACGCGAAGACCACATAGCCATCGAGGCCGCCGTTGCGGTGGTGTACAACGGCGTATCGCACGTGGTCATGATGCTGACCCCCGACGACCTGGAGGATTTTGCTCTGGGCTTTTCCCTGAGCGAGGGCATTCTCGAATCGGCGCAGGAGTTGCTCGGGGTAGAGGAGCAGCCGGGTGAGCAGGGGCTGGAATTACATTTGACCATTACCTCGCAGCGCTTTGCGCAACTCAAGGCGCGGCGTCGCAATCTTACGGGACGCACGGGTTGCGGTCTGTGTGGCGCCGAGTCGCTGGCGCAGGCCATACGGCCGCTGCCCCGGGTGCCCGAGGCACGGGCGGTGGCGCCCGAGGCGGTGCAAAAGGCGCTGGGACAGCTCGATCAGTGGCAGCCGCTGCAACTGCAGACCGGCGCGGTGCACGGCGCTGCCTGGTGTACGCCACAGGGCGATATACGGTTGCTGCGCGAGGACGTGGGCCGGCACAACGCGCTCGACAAGTTACTGGGCGCGCATTGTCGCGGTGGGTACGATCGCGACGGGTTCGTGCTGGTGACCAGTCGCGCGTCTTACGAGATGGTCAGCAAGGTGGCCATGCTGGGGTTTTCGCAACTGGTCGCGGTGTCGGCGGCGACCTCGCTGGCGATCGAGCAGGCCAATGCCTGCGGGCTGACCCTGGTCGGCTTCGCGCGACCGGGCCGGCAGGTGCGCTACGCCTGAAGTCGGCAACAGATTTTTTTTCAACCAACACACGATCAACACGTTACGGAGTCACACAATGAGTGAACAGGCATTCCCCGAACTGGGCTGCTACCTGCTGCCGGGCCACACACAGACCCCGGCCAACGCCATGCACGAGGCACAGCGCGCCGAGGAACTCGGGCTGGGCAAGGTCTGGCTGTCCGAGCGCTTCGATGTGAAGGATGCGGGCGTTATCTGCGCCGCCGCGCTGGCGGTGACGAAGAACATCCAGGTGGCCACGGCCGCGACCAACCTGCACACCCGTCACCCTCACGTGTTGGCCACGATGTGCAGCTCGCTGCACTACCTGTCCGGTGGTCGTTTCACCCTGGGCCTGGCGCGCGGTGTGGCCATTCGCAACGATCTCATGGGCCTGGAGGCGGTGGGCAACAAGCAGATGGCCGATGGCCTGGAGATCCTGCGCACACTGTGGTCCGGCGGCAAGGTCATGGGCTATGACGGCCCGATGGGCAAGCTGCCTTACCTCAGCAGCGGCGACTGGATGGACGCGGACATCCCCATTTACTTTGTCGGTTTCGGCCAGAAAAGCCTGGTGTTCGCCGGGCGGCATTTCGACGGCGTGCACCTGCACACCTTCATTACACCGGATGGGCTCAAGCGCGCCTGCGCTGCGGTGAAAGAAGGTGCAGAAAAGGCCGGCCGCGATCCCGAGTCGGTGCGCGTGTGCACCGTACTGGCCACCGTGCTGGAACCGACGCGCGAGGCGCATCTGAGAAAACTGGTCGGGCGCATGGCCACCTACATGCAGGCGCCGGGTTACGCCGAGATGCTCGCCGCGCTCAATGGCTGGGACGTCAAGGTGATTGACGAGTTTCGCGCGCACCCGGACGTCACTTCAGTGCCGGGTGCCATCGACAGCGTTGCCACGCTGGAGCAGCTCGAAGCCATCGAGAAGCTGATTCCCGAGGAGTGGCTGGCGCCGGCCGCGGTGGGCAATGCGCAGCAGTGCGCCGAGCGCGTGAAACTGGATCTCGACTGCGGTGCGCACGAAGTGTGCCTGCACGGTTCGACGCCGGACGAATTTGCGCCGGTGATCGACGCCTACCGGGCCCTGCGCGATTGAGTAACGTGAACGGGCGCGGGGCGCGCCTCAGGTGCCCTCGCGCCTGCGATAGTTGAGCAGGCAAGGGTCGGTGGGGCGCAGGATCAGCGCCGGCATGATTTCACCGTAGCTCTGCGGCGGTGCCGCCAGGTCGAAGTCATAGCGGTGTAACAACGTCGACAGAATCGCCTTGACCTGGAGGATGGCGAAGGCGTTGCCGATGCACTTGTGCCGGCCGCCGCCGAAGGGGATTTCCGCGAACTTGTGGGCCGGACCTTCGCGACGCGGGTCGAACCGTTCCGGGTCGGGGAAGTGCTCGGGCAGTTTGTGGCTCACGTGCGGACAGATCATGATGTTCTTGCCGGCCTCGACCACGTAATCCTTGTAGTGCCAGTCGCGCATTACGCGCCGCGTGATTGCGTTCAGCGGCGGATGGACGCGCAGGGTCTCTCGAATAAATCCGTCCAGCAGCGGGATGTCGCGCAGCCCGCGGAAGGTGAGCGCCTCTTCGTCGCAGAACAGCGCGTCCACCTCGGCAAACAAATCCGCCTTGTACTGTGGGTGGCGCGCGATTTCCAGCAGTGTCCACGCGGTGGTGTTCGAGCTGGTGTGGTGACCGGCGAACATGAACCAGATGACCATGCCGGTAATTTCGTGATCGGTGAGTTTGCGGCCGTCCTGGTAGCGCGAATCCATGTAGACCTGGAGCATGTCGTGCTCCCACTGACCCGACTCGCGGCGCCGCTGCACGCGTTCGCTGATCAGTTCGACGAGCCGCTCGCGCGCGCGGTCACGGCGGCGAAACCGCTCCGCGTCCTGGTAGGGATCGCTGATGGAGGAGGGCGCCAGGCCGTCTTCGAGATCGTGGTACAGCTCGGCAAATTCCTCGGTAAGCTGGTAGCGAAACTCGGCGCCGAGCAGACAGTGCGTGGAGGTTTTCAGCGTGAGGCGGGTGAAGGCGTCGTAGATGTCGATCTGTCCCGAGTCGCCCCAGTCGGCCATGAAATCGGCCGACTCGTTTTCAACCACCTCGGCGTAGTTCACCATGCGCTCGTGTTTGAGCCCCTGCACCTGCATCTTGAGCTGCTGCCGCTCGATGTCCGGCGGCGCGCCGTACTGGATGCCCTCGCCGAAGACCGGCACCATCATCTGATAGGCCTGGGCGGCCGAGAGTTGTTCGTCTGGTGCGCGAAAGAAGGCCTCGTGCGCATCGGCACCGACCAGCAGGATCGTCTCCAGCCCGCCGAGATTGAACTGGCAGATCTCGCCGCACTCCTCGTAGGCGCGGTGCATGAACTCCAGCGGTGTGGTGTTGAACTCGTCGAGGTGCCCCGTGCCCGGCTGTTCGCCGCTGACACGGGGGATGGATGTTGCTGTGGCTTGTTCCGTCATGCGTGCAGAGCCTGGCGGCGCCGTGGCGGGATCAGGCTGTGGCGTTGGGTTCGGCGCTCTCAAGTTCCCTGGGGTGTGTCTCCAGGGTGCCGAACAGCCAGTCGTAGAGCAGTGTGATCGTGGCGTAGTTGCCCTTGTGCATGTCCAGATGATGCGCGTCGTGCTTCATCGCGATCCAGTTCAGCGTTCTCCACGGTGCGGTATCCAGGTCGATGTGGCAGTGATTGATCTGGTTGAGCTGTGTATAGATCACCGAGGTCAGCACGATGGTGGAAAAGTGGAAGGCGTGCCCCTGAATGAGGGCGTAGCTTGTGGTAACCACATAAAACAGCGCGATGCCGATAAAGATTTCCCAGGGATGCAGCAGGTGGGAGTCGATCGAGCTGACCCGGCTGCGCGCCTGGTGGTGCACTGCGTGTACCTTGCGAAAGTAGCCCTGGCCGTGGAACAGGAAACGGTGGGTCAGGTAGTAAAAGAAATCGTAGACCATCAGGATGATGAAGACATCGAGGAGGATCTTCCACACCGGCTGTGTGGCGGTGGTGACGATGAAAGGCTGCACCAGGATATAGAACGCCAGGGTGAAGCCCAGGCCGATTTTCTGGCTGGCCTTCACGCGGTGGTGGTACTTCTTGGCCTTGTTGCGCCACTTGTCCTTGTTCTGCGCGGCGTTCTGCTCGCGGGTCCGGGCGATGGCGGGGATCCGGAACACAATTTGCTGCCCGATCATGGAGATCGAGACGATCAGGGCGAAGGTGATCAGGCCGGCGAGCCAGTTGTAGGTCAATTCCATGTCAATTTCTCGTCTGTTTGTCGTCGTCGGTACCGCGACGCAGCGCTGGTATGAGTTTCTATGGTGGCAAAACGGTAAACCGTAATTGTCTAGTTGTCAAATGCGATTTACAATTGGCGGATTCCCACGCGGTGCTCCCGGCAGCCTGAAGGGGAGGGTCGGTCTATCCCCCCCGACGTCCCGCTGGTACCCTCGTGGCTCAACGACAAGGAGAGTGGCGTGACAAGTCTTGCCTACAAAACACAACCGGATAACCACGACCTCGACCATATTCCCGGCACCGACGGGCTGCCCTATTTCGGCAGCAGTCTGGACGTCGTGTTTCGCCTGGATTACGTGGCGCGCAAACACCACGAGAAGTGGGGCGAGGTCTCGCGCCTGAAGATGCTCGACCAGCGCGGATTGCTGGTGCTGGGCGCGGACAACTACCAGCGCATCTACCTGGATCGGGAGAAGAACTTTTCCACCGAGATGGGCTACGACGCTAACCTGGGCCATTTCTACAAGGGCGGGCTGCTGCTGCGCGACTTCGATGACCACAAGGTCCAGCGGCGCATTATGCAGAGCGCGTTCAAGTTCACGGCGCTGCGCAACTACGTGGCGATGATGAGCCCGATTATGACGCGCCACCTGGACGACTGGGCCACGCACGATAACCTGGAGTTCGGCGCCGCGATCAAGCAGCTCCTGCTTGAAGTGGGTGCGCAGGTCTTTATCGGCGTGGATGCCGACGGCGAGGAGGCGCGCGCGCTCAACGAGGCCTTCAACGACATCAGCGAGGGACTGGTCGGGCAGGTACGCAAGGAGTGGCCGTTCACCAAGTACAAGCGGGGCAAGCAGGGCGAGCGCTTCCTGGCGCAGTATTTTTCCGAGCTGATCCCCCAGCGCCGTGACAGTGATAGCCAGGACATGCTCACCAGCATGTGCCGGGAGAAACTCGACGACGGCACGTATTTTTCCGAGGCCGATATCGTCGCCCACGCCTCGTTCCTGTTGTTCGCCGCGCACGACACCACGGCCTCGGTGCTCAATCACCTGATCATGTACACCGCCCAGGACACGTCCTGGCAGCAGCGGATGCGCGACGAGGTGGAGGCGCTGGGCAAGGACGAGCTGGAATACGATGACCTGGAAAAGCTGGAGGTTATCGACCGCTGCTTTCACGAGTGCCTGCGGCTGCACCCGTCGGTACCGCTGATGACGCGGCGCACGATCAACGAGTGCGAAATCGGCGGCTATACCGTGCCGCCCAACACCATGCTGTTCCTGCCGCCGATGTTCAACCAGCGCGACGCGCGTTACTGGACCAACCCGGATGCGTTTGATCCCGACCGCTTCCTGCCCGAGCGCGCAGAGCAAAAGAACCACAGTTTCTGCTACCACCCCTTCGGCGGTGGCGCGCACAAGTGCATCGGCCTGCACTTCGCGGTCATGCTGGTGAAGGTGTTCATGTTCCAGTATCTGAAGCGATTCGATTACGCACTGCCCGAGGGCTTCAAGCCCAGGCTGCTGTGGGTGCCCCTGCCCAAGCCGGCGAAGCTGCCGCTTGAACTGCACACCCGGTCATAGGAGGTCGCCGTGTCTGCAGCCAGTGACGGGCAGCCGTTTTATTATGACGACTACGTGGTGGGCGATGAGCATCCCTGCGCCTCCTATGTCGTGGAGCGCGATGAGGTAATCGCCTTTGCCAGCAAGTGGGATCCGCAGCCGTGGCACATCGACGAGCAGGCCGCCAAGGAATCCTGGTTCGGCGGCCTGACCGCCTGTTCCGCCCACATTTTCTCCATCTTCTGCATCACCAGCCAGCAGTGGCAAAGCGGTGTCCGGCAG
>CAYGOX010000128.1:8611-10012 GCA_964351485.1 uncultured Halioglobus sp. | reverse complement strand
GCCTGCTTTGGGAGCAGGATGTCGGGAGTTCGAATCTCTCTACCCCGACCACTTTCGTGTCTCACCCCGCAGATGTATGCAGGGCGCTGTCGCTCCGATGGCAACCGGCAACCGATTTTCAGGCCTCTCAGTGGTGGCCGTAGCTCAGTTGGTAGAGCACCGGATTGTGACTCCGGAGGTCGCGGGTTCAAGACCCGTCGGCCACCCCATTCAAATCAAGCCCGCTCTCTATCTCTCGGACGGAACACGTGCACGTTTTTTTATGCTCGCAAGGCGGGCGTGAAGATAGTGTATACTATCCATGTGGTCCTGGTGGAACAGGGTTGTCCGAGAGGTCCCGCGCTCTACAAACCGGGTTCAGCCAGTCAACTGGATACGGACGGACGAGGTGTATCGATGACAGATCAGAAGGGCATTCTCACGTATCTGGAAGACCTGGAGCGAGCGGTAGACAACCTCAGCGACACGTGGCGCCCGGACGATGCGGCCTACCGCGCCGATGTCTATCGCCAGACCATGACCAGTCTGTCCTACGCCTACTTCGCCTATTTCCACGCGGATGCCGAACATCCGGACTGGGCGCCCCTGTGGAACCCGGTGTACACATTGCAACCCAACCCTGACGACATCTACCTGCAATCACCGATACGTGGCGACCTGACCTACCGGGTCTCCGGCAACCGCGGTACTTGCAAAATTCTGTCTTTCACCACGCAGAAGGTGCTGTCCGGCACTGTCGACGAAATGCCGCAGCCCAGCGGGCACAATGAAGTGGACTGCAGCGACCTTGGCCTCGAGCCGGGTGAAGATTTCGAAGTGATCTTCAGTGCCGAGCGGCCCACCGGTTACGAGGGGAAGTGGGCGCGCATCGATCCCGAGGCGGGTGGCATGATGGTGCGCTTTCGAAGTTACGACTGGCTGAATGAAACTGACCCGGTGCTGTCCATCGAGTGCCTGGACCCGGTGGCGCCCAAGCCGCGGCTCGCGCCCCAGGAGATACTGCATCGCATCCGGGAGATGGCAAAGTTCCCGGCGCGGAAAACCAATCTGTATTACCGCATGCAAAATGGCGTGAAGGAGCGGGTGGGCTTTAACGTGTTCGAGCCTGTCCGCTACGCGGGGGCGCTGGTCAAGCAAACCTACTGGCCGGCCTGCTTCCAGTTCGAGCCCGATGAGGCGTTGATTATCGAGACGGAACTGCCCGGGCGCCGTCCCTACTGGAACATCCAGCTCAACGACCCGTACTTCAATGCGCTGGAGTACGTGTACCGTCTGTCCAGCACCAACGGGCACTATGCGAAGGTGAGTTCGGACGGCAAACTGCGCGCGGTGATTTCGCTTACCGATCCGGGGGTGCCCAACTGGCTGGATACATCCGGACTCGAGAACGGACTCCTGTCC
>CAYGOX010000128.1:0-8601 GCA_964351485.1 uncultured Halioglobus sp. | reverse complement strand
GGCTATACCGAGGGCGGCATCTACGGCCGCTGGTACGACTGCGACAGCGAGCCACTGCCGGTAATCAAGCGGGTGAAGCTGGCGGCGTTGCGTGAGCACCTGCCGGCGGACACGCCTCAGGTTTCGGAGCAGGAACGCGCCGAGGAGCTGCGCCTGCGGGTGCGCGCCTGCCAGCGCCGGCGGCGCTGGTAAGTAACGTTGGCCGCGGCACGCGCCTCAGCCCACGCCGCAACGCACGTGAACCTTGGTTTCCTGGTTGGATCCACGCAGGGTGTCGAACATGTCCGGCAGGTCGTCCAGGCCAATTTCATTGCTGATGATGGCCTTGGGATCGCAATGCCCCTTGTCCATCTGGTCGGCGATGTAGAGAAATTCCCGCATTGAATAGCCCACCGCGAACTGGATAGACGCACACTTATAGGAAGCGATCGCGGGAATCACTGTGTCCGGCGCGGTGCAGAAACCCAGTGAAACGATCTTGCCGAACTGGGCGGCGTGCATGACTGCCTTGTGCAGTAGTCCCTCTGCGCCGACGCACTCGAAGACGATGTCCGGCGGCCCGCCAAGGGCCTCGATGACTTCAGGTATCTCGTTGTCGCCATAGGCGATGAACTGGTTTGCGCCCATTGCCAGCGACAGAGGGGCGCGCCGCCCTGATCGTGACATGGCCACCATGCGCCCGGCTCCCAGGCGCCTGGCCCAGTACATGGCGTACAGCGCCACCGTGCCGCCTCCCAGAACCAGCACCCTGTCACCGGGTTTGATCGCGGAGAGTTTTACACCGTAAAGACTGATCGCCAGCGGTTCCACCAGGGCACCGTCGCTCATGGACAGTACCGAGGGCAGGGGAGTGGCCACGCTGGCGGGCACCACCGCCAGTTCGGCGAAGCCATGGCTGGCGGTGGTGGGGCGCTCCTGGCACAGCACATTGTTGTCGTGGGCGCGGCAGGACGGGCACTCGCCGCAGGCCACCGAGGGCAGCACCGCGATATTGTCACCGACCTT
This sequence comes from uncultured Halioglobus sp., assembly GCA_964351485.1. Taxonomy (GTDB): domain Bacteria; phylum Pseudomonadota; class Gammaproteobacteria; order Pseudomonadales; family Halieaceae; genus Marimicrobium. The sequence goes on along the minus strand of CAYGOX010000128.1, from coordinate 7,596 downwards.
GAAATTGCTGACCTTGCTGCCCAGATCGATGATTTCGCCGGCGTACTCGTGCCCAAACTGCACGCCCTGGCCGTAGTCCCATTGCCCGCCCCTGGTCATGGACAGGTCGGTGCCGCAGATACCGCAGCGGTGTACCCGTATCAGCACCTCGTTGGGCCCCGGCCTGGGGTCGGGGAGGGTGTCGATTCGTATCGGTTTGCCTTCACCGGGGTAAATGGCGGCTTTCATGGTGTGGCCTCCCGTGGTTTTTGCTGGCAGCTATACCAGGTCAAAGCGTTGTACGTAATCGCCGAAGGCTTCGCGCACTTCGTCCTCAGCCATGCCGTAGTCCGCGATGTCGTAGCGGTGCTTGCCATGCTGCAGTTCGGGCTTTTCTTCAATGCGTTGCGCGAATGCCTGGCGGGTTCCCTCTGGAATATCCATATCGATGAAGTTATAGATCGTGTCCAGTACCTGCATCGGCTGCCGGTGGAAATCGGCGTGGACAATATCCAGCACGCGGCCGGGGTATTGTTTACGGACGGCGTCGGCTGCGCGTACCGCGTGGGCCCACTTGGCCACCTCGCGGCGCAGCATGATCTCGCCGCGAAGCCCGGCGTCGCCGCTTTCCATCACCGGATACAACTGCATCAGCAGTGACACCAGCGAGGTTATGGCTTTGGCCGGGTCGCGGTGGGTCTGGATGATTTTGGCATCGGGGAACACCGCCAGCAGCAGGTCCAGGTTTTCGATGTGTCCTGGATTTTTCAGCAGCCAGCGCTTCTGTGGCTCGCTGCTGCCGATCAACTGTACACAGCGGTAGTAGTGGTCGTAGGCCGCGCGCTCATCCTGGCATTGCCACCAGGCGTCGTAGCTGGGCGCCGACCAGCCGCAGCTCCAGAGGTTGGAAACGAAAGACTGACGCAGCAGCATGCAGCACTCGTGTACCTCCTCGGCGGCCACATGGTGTGCGGCGCGTTTTTGCGGTGCGGCGGCGTAGCGCGCCTCCAGGGCGGCGACGCTCTTCCGGAATTCGGGGTAGTTACCCCAGGTGTCGAAGGGCGGGCGCGGCATGGGAGAGTCCAGCAGCCAGGTCTGCAGGCCCTGGAAGCGGGGGTCTACCGCCATCAGTCGATGCAGGGCGGTGGTGCCGGTGCGCGGTACGCCGGTAATCACCACCGGGCTGCTGATAGGCACGGCATCGAAGCCGGGATTATCGCGCATCGACTTGACGGCCTGCGCCCTGCCGCGCAGTACGCCGACGACCATGCCCCAGGCCCCGCGGCGGCCCTGCTCGGAGAAAGCGGGGTCGTAATCCATGGACTGCAGCAGGGCGGTGAGGCCCGGCAGGTAGTCCGCCGGACCGAAGTCCTCGCTGCCCACCTCAGCCGCCACCAGACCGTGCAACTGGTCCATGGCGTGGCGGAAGGTGGGCGGTGGGTCGTAAGAGAAATCCATGGCTGTCACCGCCTTCTGCGTTGGCAGGCGGGCACGGTGCTCAGCTCCTCGCTACCTGATCGAAGAACGCCATGCCCCTTTCGTTGGCGAACAGGTACTCGAGGTAGTGCCCGCACTCAGGGACATCGACGAAACACACGTCCAGCAGCGCGTTGGAGTTCTGCCCCAGCACTTCAAGGCCACTGCGCTGCGCGTTGGCCTGCACCGCGTCCCACTGCGCCTGGTTCTGCACCAGGAATCCCAGGTGATGGTGCCGGATGACGAATTCGTCCGTGTCGGGCAGGTATTTGGTAAAAATGTCGGAACCCGGCCCATCCGCCTGGATCAGCTCGTACATCAATGTGCCCACCCAGGCGAAGTCCGCTCTGATGTAGCCGCCGGCGGCGGTTTCTCCCTCTAGCCGGGTAAACTCCCGTATGCCCAGGCGTTCGCGGAACAGCTCGCCTGCCTGCTCGATGTCAGTGGTGACGTAGGCCATCTGGAACTGCTCCAGCAGAAGTAACCCTTTGCCGGAATCGAAGTCTGCGGGCGGGCGATTCAGTTTATAGGGCACGCGCCGCCGCTCCTCCTGGACAGGGATTTTGTGCCTGGCACCTTGTTGTCGAACGCTCGTGTATTGTCATCGGGCGGCCGACTCGGTCTCGGCGATGGTCGTGGCGTGCTTGTTGAACATCACCGCCAGGTCGCCGGAAGTTACCGGTCGATCAACACCTTCATCGACCGGGCGGACGCCGCCGGTGGATACGGGGCTGGTGTCCACGCCGTCCACCGAGGCCTGCGCGCGCAGGGCGCCGACCGTCAATTCGCTGCGTTCGAAGTGCTCGAACGGGTCGAAGCGGAAAAACCGCATGGCGTTCTTGTGTGTAACTTTTTCTATTTGCTCATGGCTTAAGTGTTTCAACTGCTCCCACAGGTGCTCCGGCGCGTGCGGCCAAAGGGCATCCGAGTGAGGATAGTCAGTTTCGAAGGCCACGATATCCTCACCTACATCGTCAAGGTGTTTGAGCCCGAACGCATCGTCGATAAAACAGCACAGGAAGTGGCGGCGGAACAATTCACTGGGCTTGATATCCTGGAAGCGGGAGTTGGTCCAGGCTTTATGCCGCCAGTTGGAGAAGTCCGCGCGCTCCAGAAAGTAGGGGATCCAGCCGATGCTGCTTTCAGACAGGGCGATGCGCAGGTTGGGATAGTCGTGCAGCGCTTTCAGTTGCATCCAGTCGGCGGCACCCACCGAGATGGAAAGGGGCATGGTACTGATCCACGCCTCTATGGGGGTTTCCATCGAAGCGTGGGGTACCGGATTGCCAGAGGCAAGGTGCAGGGCGATGGCCATATCGTGATCTGCTACCGCCTCGAAAAAGGGTGTCCAGTACTCGTTGTGTATGCTCGGTAAGCCCTGTTTTGTAGGGTTTTCTGACATGCTGACCGCGGTGCAGCCTTTGTCGGCGACGCGCTTTATCTCGTCGACTGTCGCCTGTATATCCCAATTGGGGAGTATCGCCAGCGGAATAAAACGTCCCGGATAGGCTCCGCACCACTCGTCGATGTGCCAATCGTTCCAGGCGCGCAGGTGAGTGAGGGCCAGGTCCTTGTCCTCGGCCTGATGGAAGGTGTCGTTGTCGAAGCCGATAGAGTTGCCGAAGTTCATCTGCACAGCGATGCCGTCGGCGTTCATGTCATTGATGCGGCCATGCACGTCATAGCAGCCGTCGCGCATATCACCCAGTGCGTTGGGTTCCATGCCGTACTCTTCCGGCGGGCGACCTACCACTGCATTCAGACCGATACCGGGTTTGTTTTTACCCTGGTATGACCAGTAGTTTTTGCCGTTCTTGTCGGTCTTCAGTTTGGGCGCCTTTTTCAGCGCTTCGCCAGACAGGTGGTTGTCGAATAGAGTCGGGGGCTCGCAGATGTGGTCGTCGGTACTAATCAGCACCATATTATTCATGTCTGTTGCCATAGCAGTCTCCGGTATCGAAGTGTGTTCATGTTTTGCCTTGGGGGCCTCTACTTGTCAGGCCTCCCTGGCCAGTGGGTACCGTGTCAGGTATTCCTCGTAGTGATGTGCCAGCCTCTCCTCGGTCCAGCCGAAATCTTCCAGGCCATAGCTCGGGCGCGTCGCCTGGCGCTGGCGATCCTCCTCCAGCCAGTTGCGCATCGAGTGTTCCACCTCGTCGTCGAGTTCTTCCCCCAGCCAGGTGTAGAGCTGGCGCATACCGTCGATGGGGTCGCGCATGAAGGTCGCGCAATAGACGTCGAACACCTTGTCTTCGGGCAGGCTGGCGCGCAGGCGCATCGGGCGGTTCACATGTTCTGCGAGTTGCGCCGGGTAGGTATCGTGGATGAACTGCGTGTCGACCGTGCCCAGCGACGACCTGTGTGCCGTTGTCATCATGTTGCCCAGCGAGGCCAGGGTTCGGTAGGGATTGCGGTGTGTCCATACGAAGCGCGCGTCGGGAAATGCGCGCAACGCCCAGGTGAAGTGCAGGGCGTGTGATGGCATTTTCAGGGCCCAGCGGCCCGGAGCCTGTGACTGCAGTATGCGCAGCACCTTTTTCTGGTACTCGTAGGCGGACTCCATGTCGCAATGGAGCATGAAATCGGAGTAGTCGCGGTGCGCCACCCGTGATTCCCAGCTCAGGGCCTTGAAGTCCTGTCCCTGCACGAAAATACACTCGGTGGGGCCGTCGGCCCACTCCCAGTGGGGAACAGAGAATGGAATCTGCTCCAGCATCGCCGCCTGGGCCGCTTTCTTCGCCTGGCAGCGCGGGTCGCTGCGCAGCGTCTCGGTGGTCGGCGGCGGAACCGAGTCTACCGCCTCCCAATTGAGCAGGGAGCGCCAGCGTGGATCGCAGCCCAGCAGGTAACTCAGCGCGGTGGTGCCGGTGCGGGGCATGCCCATAACGATAAGCGGCGCTTCGAGAGGAGCATCGTTGACTTCCGGATGCCGGCGCAGGTAGTCGGTGACCCGCAGGCGGTTGGACAGTGACCTGACTATCTCGTTGTTCAGGGCCTTGAGTATGTTTTCTCGTTCCGGACGGGCCTCGATACAATCGAGCATGAACTCGAGGGGCTCGAGAAATGATTCGCTGTCGAACCCGCTCAGGCCGGTTTCTTCCTCGGCTGCGGCGATGAAGTGTTCTGCGCGCATGTGGACTCCCTCCGGGGCGATGGGGTTATTCTGGCATGACGCCAGATAGGAAGTAAACGCTATCTTAAGGGCTGGGGCCCGTGCTACGATTCGCAGACGTTTGGACTCAGGGGCTGGCCCGGATATCCATGGCAACCACGAAGCAGGCAGGAGCTGCCGGGAAGAAACCCCGCGGCTGCCAACCCAGGCAGCGCCGGTCATCGGCAGAAATCAGGGAGCGGCTACTGCAGGCATCGCGCGAGGAATTCGAGCGCTGCGGTTACTCTGGTGCGAGAACCGCCGCGATCGCGAAGCGCGCAGAGGTCACCGAGGCCCAGTTGTTTCGCTACTTCCCCAGCAAGTCCGACCTGTTTCGCAGCGCCGTCTTTGAGCCCCTCAACAAGCACTTCACCGAGTTTGTGTCCCAGCACCTGGCCAATGGCGCCGAGGTCGATAATTTTCGTGACGTGGAGCGACTCTACATCGACGAGTTCCAGCAATTCCTGGATGACAATGCCGGCATGTTGCTGTCGCTCGTGGTGGCCGATAATCATTCTTCCGACACGGCGGTGGGCCTGTCGGATATCGATGGTCTGGGAGAGTATTTCGCGCGAGGGGCCAAAATGATGTCCACGCGTGAAGCTTACTCCGAATCCGATGCGGCCATCATGGTCCGCGTGTCCTTCGCCGCCATGCTGGGCTGTGTGCTCATGAAAGAGCACCTGTTCGCGGGCACCGGGTTGGGTGAGAAGAAAGTTGACCGTGCGATTACCGAGTTCATTCTGGACGGTATCAGTGAGCGAGGGTAACAACGATCCGCCACCGTTCGACCGCTACAGTCGCAGGCCGTGAACTGTTAGGCTCTCGCGTAGTCGACAGTTTTTAATACGCGCCGCGGAGTGTCCGTAGTGAGTGAATCGTTCACCGTTGTCAGCGAGCGTTTCCTGAAACGCCGTACGCTGCTCAAGGCAGCCGGCGCCCTGGGCGCCTCAGCCGTGGTACCGGGTTGGGTACGAGCGGATGTCGCAGCCCCGGGCTTCAAACCGCTTCCCCTCGCGCTGGAAACAGGCCATGCGGTGGCGGCGGGTTATTCGGCCGATGTGTTGATCGCCTGGGGCGATGGCCTCGACGGCAGCGCATCGCCAGGCTTTCCGTTGAGCGAGGCGGCGCAGGCGGCGCGCTTTGGCTGCAACAACGATTTCATCGCCTACACGCCGCTCGACGGCAGTCGCCGGGGATTGCTCGGCGTCAATCACGAGTATCCCGTTGGTCACCTCATGTTCCCCGGCTACACGAGCCACGCCGATGCGAAGCAGCGCCTCAAGCCGGTGCAGGTACGCAGCGAGATGGCCGCTGTTGGGCACTCGGTCATCGAGATTGAGCGCAAGCGCGAGGGCTGGCGTGTCGTGCCCGAGAGCCGCTACGCGCGGCGCCTGCATGCCGGTTCACCGGTCGGCCTCGACGGTCCCGCCGCCGGAAGCCCACTGCTGCGCACCGGGGCTGACCCGCGCGCGGAGAAGGTGCGCGGTGTGCTGGGGTGCTGCTCCGGTGGGAAGACCCCCTGGGGTACGGTGCTGATCGCCGAGGAAAACGTCGGGGATTTCTTTCGCGGCATCTCCGGCGATGCCGACATGCTCGCCGACCCGGACGAGGTCTTCGGGCAGTGGGCCGACATCGACGCGCGGTTTGATCTGCGCCGTGAACCCAATGAACTGAACCGCTTCGGCTGGATCGTCGAATACGATCCGCGCCAGCCCACGAGCGCGCCGGTCAAACACACCGCGCTGGGACGCTTCGAGCACGAGGGCGCCACTGTAGTCGCACAGCCGGGGCAGCCCCTGGTGATTTACAGCGGCGATGACGGCGAGGGACGGGCGGTGTACCGCTACGTATCCGACGGGCGCTACACACCCGGCGACGAGGCGGGCAACCGGACCCTGCTGAGCGATGGCACACTGTACTGCGCGCGGTTTGCCGATGACGGCAGCGGCCAGTGGTTGCCCCTGCGTCACGGCAGCGGCCCACTGGTTGCGAGCAACGGTTTCGCCGACCAGGCAGAGGTTCTGGTGAACGCCCGTCGCGCGGCGCGGGAGGTGGGAGCCACACCCATGGATCGCCCCGAGGGGATCGCCGTGGACCCAATTAGCGGTCGTGTTTATCTGTCGATGACACGCAACACGCGCAAGCCCGGTGTCAACGCGGCCAACCCACGCGCGGTCAATGCCGCCGGGCATATTCTCGAAATCACGCCACCGGTTGGGAGCGACGGCGCGGCGCACTGGGCCGATACCTTTGCGTGGGATCTGCTGCTCCAGGGCGGTGATGATAAGGCCGTCGGCGATGCCCGCGGCGTGTACGGTGCGCCGCCGCCCGCCGGTGCCTGGCTGGCCAATCCCGACAACCTCGCCTTTGATGCGCGCGGTCGGCTGTGGATCGCCACCGACGGTATGAACCGTTTCGGGGCCGCCGACGGCCTCTGGTGTACCGATATCGATGGCGCAGGGCGCGCGGTACCGCAGTTGTTCTTCCGCTGCCCGCGCGGCGCGGAACTGTGCAGCCCCGAGTTCACCCCCGATGGCCAGACGCTGTTCGTCGCGGTGCAGCACCCGGCGGACGAGGCGGGCAGCACATTCGGCAAGCCCTCCACCCGCTGGCCGGATTTCGAGGACTGGACGCCGCCACGCTCCGCCGTCGTGGCAATTACGCGCGATGGGGGCGGTCTGGTAGGCGACTAGCGTGTATACTTGGCGCCACCTGAGGGGGTATAGCTCAGCTGGATAGAGCACCGGCCTTCTAAGCCGACGGTCGTAGGTTCGAATCCTACTACTCCCGCCATTTTACAGCTGTCCTTTCCGGGCACATAGGTAACAGTTTTGGGCTCTACCGGCTCTACCCAATTAGCGGGGCTGAGCATTCATCCGTATCCGATTGATAATACCGGCACGCACAAGAAAAAAGATGAAAGTGTTAAGTACGCCTCATTAATGACAGCCTAAAAGTTTCTATATTGTTGAAAATAAAGTAAAAGC
>CAYGOX010000127.1:0-10052 GCA_964351485.1 uncultured Halioglobus sp. | reverse complement strand
CCCGCGACCTCCGGCGTGACAGGCCGGCATTCTAACCAACTGAACTACCGGTCCACGGTAGTGATGTACTTCTCCAGTAATACTGCCAGTACTACTGTGGCCTCGAATATGTTGGTGGGTGGTGACGGGATCGAACCGCCGACCCTCTGCTTGTAAGGCAGATGCTCTCCCAGCTGAGCTAACCACCCCCGAATCCGAGAACGCGCATTATAGAGGCTTCGACTTTGCTGTCAAACGTTCGCAATAAAATATTGAGAAAAAAGCCGACAATTAAAAGCGCTTGATTTTAGTAGTAAAATCGCGGCACCCTTCGCGCCCCGCCGCCGCGGCTTTTTTGCTGAAAAAACAGGCAACCGGCGCGGCCAGTTCTGAATCCGGGGACGCTCCATGGAGATCTACAAAGACTTTCACTTCGAGGCCGCACACCGCCTGCCGAACGTGCCCGAAGGACACAAGTGCGCACGCCTGCACGGGCATTCCTTCCAGGTGCGCCTCACGGTGCGCGGCGATGCGCCGGAACCCGCCGGCTGGGTGATGGATTTTTCCGAGATCAAGACGGCCTTCAAGCCCGTCCTTGAACAACTCGATCACTACTACCTGAACGAGATCGAGGGCCTGGAGAACCCGACCAGCGAAAATATCGCGCGCTGGATCTGGGCCCGGGTCAAACCCGCCCTGCCCCTGCTCCACGCGGTGGAAATTCGGGAAACCTGCACCTCGGGGTGTCGCTACCAGGGCGATTAAGGCGCTGACGGGGACGCCGGTTTTTTTTCGGTAACACAGGGAATAAAGGTTGACGGACGAGGAAACGCTACAGAAATAGGGCCGAAAATGATCGCTACAGTTTTGTTACCGGCCTGACCGATTGGGGATGTACCCCATTTGTCACTTAAGGTTACTTTCGGTAGCAGAACGAAAGATGTTATGCACACAGTGTTGACTCGACCCCGTTTTGTAGCAGTTAGCCTGTGTATTAAATACACGGCCTGAAAAGATCACTTTAACCCATTGATTTAATTAAATTAAAAGCGATTGTTTAATTTTTAATCAATCTGTAACACCCCGCGTGGATAAAGCACTTGCGAGCAACCTGAACACTTTACCCACTGACTTATCCACAGATACTGTGGAAAAAGCACCCCATCACGGAGTGTTACAGAATTCCTCGCGGGACAGACAGACGGCTGCAGAAATCGCTCACAGATGACGACTTTGTGACAACGGTATGACACTCATGACCAGCACTGCCTACCCCCTCGCCCAACCACCGGGAGCACGCTAGCGCCATGTCGCCCGAGGTGTGGCTGCCCCTGGTCGGCGTCTGTCTGCTCGGCGCCATGTCGCCCGGCCCCAGCCTGGCGGTCATCCTGGCGGTGACGCTCCAGCACGGCCGGTCGGGTGGCTATCGGGCCGCGCTGGCCCACGGCGTCGGGGTCGCGCTGTACGGACTGCTCACGATCACCAGCCTGGCGCTGCTGATCACGCGCTCGCCCGCCCTGTACCTGGCCATTCAACTGGCCGGAGCGGCTTACCTTCTCTACCTCGGTATTGCCCTGCTGCGTAGTCGCGGCGGCAGTATCGAACCGGGGGACGCGGCCGCGCCGGCGCAGAACCCGTGGCTGGCGGGCTTTCTGGTGGCGTTTCTCAACCCGAAACTGGCGGTGTTCATGCTGGCGCTGTTCAGCCAGCTCCTGCAGCCGGACTTCGGCGTGACCGAAAAAGCCATCATGGTCGCCACGGTGGGCATCACCGACGCCTGCTGGTACGGCCTGGTAACGCGCATCATCACGCAACCGGGGCTGTTCAACCGACTGCAGCAGCGCGCGGCGCAGATCGACAAGGTGTTCGGCGTGGTCCTGGTGGTGCTGGCGCTGACCGTTGTACTCAACAGTGCGGGTCTGCTCGGCGCATAGCCCTAGTGGATCGTGGGGCCACCGTGCTCCGACGCCCTTTCGGCCACAAGTATGGACTGCAATTGCGGCCCCAGCATGGTAACCACGCCCTGGCGACGGTCCACACCCTCCAGGCTGTAATCGAAGCGATACTGACGCCAGACGCGCCAGCGCCCGGTGGTATCGCGACTCAACGAGATGCGGCGGATATGCACCGACTGGTCGAGCAGCTGGAAATCGCCCTCGCGACTCGCGCGCTGCACCGCGTTCAATGCCAGTTCACGTACGCGGGTGGCGCCCAGGAAATAGACCACCCCCAGCCCGAAGGCAAAAAACACCAGCAGTTCACCCAGCGACAGCGTCATGCAGCGGGCATCGCCTCGTTAAAGAACTGACTGACCAGGGCGTTGAAGCCCTGCGGATCCTGCGCGTGCAGCCAGTGCCCGCAGCCGGCCAGAGAGTGCAGCTGCGCCTGTGGAAACAGGGCGAGCGTCGCGGGCCAGTCCTGGCTGCGGATGTAGTCCGACAGCTCTCCCTTGATGAACAGCGTCGGCGCGTCATAGGTACCGTCGGCCATCACGGCGCCGATCAGATCGTCGTATGCCGCTTCCAGCCCTGCGCGGTCAAAGCGCCAGTCGTAAACACCGTCCTCACCCCGCTGCAGGCTCGCCAGCAGGAACGCGATGGTGTCCGGCTCATCCAGGTATCGCTGCATAATCGCCTGCGCCTCGTCCCGGCTTGCGCAACCGGCGGCAGCCACTGCACCCAGCGCGGCAAATACCGGCTGGTGGCGACGCGGATAGGCCACCGGTACGATATCGGCCACCACCAGTGACTGCACCCGCGCCGGTGCGTTCAGCGCCAGCTGCATCGCCACTTTGCCGCCGAGCGAGTGGCCCAGCACGTGCGCCTGCGCAATCGCGTTATCGTCCAGCCACTGCGCAACCGCCGCCGCCATCGTCTGCAGATCGAGCCGGGGCAGCCACGCCGAACGACCGTGCCCGGGCAGGTCGAGCAGGCAGACGCGGTAATCGTCCTGCAGGTGGCGCGCAAGCGCCCCGAGATTGTTCCCGGCGCCAAACAGCCCGTGCAGTACAACCACTGCCGGACCTTCTCCCGAACACCGACTGCGCACCAGCGCGGACATCAGGCGCTGTACCTGTGAATGCTTTTTGCTACCATGCCAGCACTATAACGGATCGGACACCCGCATGCGCCTACTGAACGCACTTTACACCCTGCCCGGCTCACTTATCCTGGCCCTCTCCCTCGCCCTGACTCTCACAGCCTGCAGCGGCGCCCCCACGTACAACCCGACCACGTTCCCCTACCAGGTGGAACAGGCCCTGCTGGACGAGGCGAAGGTGAAGACGGTGGTCATCGCCCACGTGAACCTCGGCACACCCTCGCGCAACTATCTTGAAAAGCACGCGCCGCGGGTCGATGCGGCGGTGTCGGCCTACCTGAAGGAGAATGGCTTCAAGGTCCTGCCACAGCGCAAGTTCGAACAGCACTGGAACACCGCTGTGCGCGCATTCGGCAACCCGGTCGACCCGACCTCCGGGCGGGTGAACATGAAAACCTTTGCCCAGATCATGCACACGGTGCGCGACGAGATGCGCAAGAGCGGCAAGCTGGACGCGTTCATCTTCACCGACCTGGTCGAGTTCCAGGTGCCCTTCAGCGGCGGCCTGAAACACCTCGCGCGCTGGGACGGCGTGACACGCAAGCCTTCGTTGCAGGGCCCGGGCAACGCGGTCAGCAGCGACTTCGACTGGAACATGCAGGCGGCGGTGGCTTCGTTACAGGTAACGATCTACGACATGGAACTGCGCGCGCTGTTCTCCAGTCGCGGCGGCCTCGACGCCACCGAGGCGATCGACACCCGCTCCAGCACCGGCCGCTACGTGCGTCGTCGCAACCTTCTGGAAAACGACAACTTCACCAACGAAGGCATCGCACTTGCCTTTCACCCCTTCATTATCATGGAAGACTGGCCGGGTAACCCCGATTAATAAAAAGTAAAAGTACAGGGAGAGACTATGACAACCACTACGCTGTTCCGTAGCTGCCCAACCTGCGAAGCAAGCTGCGGGCTGAAAATCGAGGCCGATCAGGCCGCACGCGAAATCGTCGCCATCCACGGCGATCCGGACAATCACCGCTCGGCGGGGTACGTCTGCGCCAAATCGCAGGCCTTCCGCTACATCTACGAGGATAAAGAACGGTTGCGCCACCCGGTGCGCAAGACGGCGAACGGGTGGGAGGAAATCAGCTGGGAGGAAGCCCTGTCGGAGACGGCGGCGCGCCTCGCGGCGATCCGCGATGAGTACGGCAAGGACGCGATTGCGATGTACTACGGCAATCCCAACGGCCACAACTTCAGCACCCAGATCTACACCCAGATGTTTATCACGCTGCTCAACACCGAGCGGTTTTTCTCCGCCGGCTCGGTCGACCAGCAACCGAAGAACCTGAGCTGCGAGCTGCTGTACGGCAACGGCTGGGTGTTCCCGATTCCCGACATCGACAACACCGATTTTTTTGTCTGCATGGGCGGCAACCCCATGGTCTCCCAGGGCTCGCTCATGTCTGCCCCGGACATCGAAACGCGCCTGAAGGCGATATCCGCGCGCGGTGGCAAGGTCATGGTCATCGACCCGCGCCGCACCGAGACAGCGGCGGTCGCCGACCAGCACCTGTTCATTCGCCCGGGCACCGACGCCTTCTTCCTGCTCGCGGTGGTCAACGAACTGTTTGCCACCCAACGGGTTGAGCCGGGCCGCCTGAGCGAATTCACCGACGGTATCGAGGCGATGGAAGCGCTCGCCGCGCCCTATACACCCGAGGCCGTCGCGGCGATCACCGGCATCAGTGCTGCAGACACACGCGCCTTTGTCGACGCCTTCTGCGAAGCGAAGCAGCCGGTGCTGTACGGCCGGATCGGCCTGTGTACGCAGCGCTTTGGCACCCTCGCCTCCTGGCTGGTCGACGTGGTGAACATCCTGCGCGGCCGGCTCGACGCCACCGGCGGCGCCATGTTCCCGCGCCCGGCGACGGGTCATAACGATCCCGCCGCCGCACCGCCGGAACTGGGTTACAATCGCTGGACCAGCAAGGCGCGCGGCTTTCCGGAATACATGGCGATGCTGCCCGCCTCGCTCATGGCCGAGGAAATGGAACTGCGCGGTGAACACCAGGTGCGCGCGCTGGTCACGGTGGCCGGCAACCCGGTGCTGTCGGTGCCCAACGGCAAGCGTATTCACGCGGCCATGGACAACCTCGACTTCATGGTCGCGTTCGATTTCTACATCAACGAAACCACCAGCCAGGCGGACATCATCATCCCCTCCACCACCCAGCTGGAACACAGCAACTACGACTTCATGTTTACCACGACCTGCGTGAGAAACTTTGCCCAGTACTCGCCGCAGGTGTTCGAACCCGAACCGGGTGCACTGGAACAGTGGCAGATACTCAACGAGGTCACCGCCCGCATGAACGCGTGCCGACCTCGAGGCAATGATGCTCGACGGCCTCATCGACCAGACGCTGTCCGGCAATGACGCACTCGCCGGTCTCGACGCCCAGGACATCAAGGCGGCCACGGCGCACCACGAAGGTCCCGAACGACTGCTGGACATCATGCTGCGCGCCGGGCCGTACGGCGACCAGTTCCGCGGCGACGGGCTCACGCTCGACCAGGTCAAGGCCGCGCCCCACGGCGTCGACCTCGGCCCGCTGCAGCCGCGGATGCCAGAACTGCTGGCCACAGCGAACAAGCGCATCAACCTGGTGCCGGATCTCATCACCGCGGATTTCAAGCGCCTGCAAGCGGCACTCGATGAAGGCCCGCAGGACGATATGCTGCTGATCGGCAGACGCCACATCCGCGACATGAACTCCTGGCTGCACAACCTGAACAACTACGCCCGCGGCAAGAACCGCTGTACGCTGATGATCAATCGCGAGGACGCCGACCGACTCGGGTTGGCCGATGGCGGCCAGGCGCGGATCAGCTCACGCGTCGGGGAGTTTCTCGCCGAGGTCGCCGCCACACAAGACATCATGCCCGGTGTGGTCAGTCTGCCGCACGGTTTCGGACACACCTATCCCGGCACGGTGCAAAGCACGGCGACCGCTCGTACGCCCGGCATCTCTGCCAATGACCTGGTGGATGACAACGAGCTGGATCTGCCCTCCGGCACCAGCGTCGTCAACGGGGTGCCCGTACGCATCAGCGCGGCCTGAAGCCGCGCCGCTCTACAATCGCAACAGGCGCGATAAATAAGTCACTCAAGCTTGATGAGCGCGTGATACTTTCGTGATAACTCCTGGCACGGGTTGCGGAGAATGACTCTCGACATTCCCCGAACCCGCACTGCACAGGAGCGCTCCCATGAAAGTCAAACTTCTCCCTCTGGCCCTGGCGTCGGTCTGCGGCCTGGCCGGCACCGCCGCCCAGGCAACCGACTTTACCGTCCAGATCACCAATCTCACGCGCGGCAGCTACTTCACGCCCTTCCTGGTCGCGGCGCACGATCCGTCCGCGCGCCTGTTCAGCGCCGGCGAAGCGGCCAGCGCCAATCTGCAGGCCATGGCCGAAGGCGGTGATATCGGCGGTCTTGCGGCAGACGTCGAAGCGCTCAACGCCACCGTGGTTACCAACCCGGCGGGCGGCCTGCTCGAACCGGGCGCCAGCACCACCGCCTCGCTGAACACCGATGCAGCGCCTGACAATACAGCGCTGTCGATCGTCGCGATGATCCTGCCCAGCAACGACGGGTTCATGGGTCTCAACGCGGTACCCATTCCCACTGATCCGGGCACCTACCACTACGACGTCCCGGCCTATGACGCAGGTACCGAGGGCAACGACGAGATTATCGGCAGCGGCGCTCCCGGCGAGAGCGGCTTTCCCGCGCCGCCGCCGGTGATGGCGGCTTCGGGCACCGGCGGCTCGGGCGGCGGCGCCGCGGCGGAGGGCTTCGTGCACATCCACCGCAACGTGCTGGGCGATACCGATGCGACTGGCGGCATCAGCGATATCGACAGTACGGTACACCGCTGGCTGAACCCGGTGGTACGCGTCACCATCACCGTCAACTGATCCGGAGGTCACCATGAGAACGTTAACAGTGCTGGCCGCGCTGGCTGTGCTCACGGCGTGCAGCAGCGACGGCAACGACAACCCAATCGTGGACCTCCCGATGGAGCCCAGTCCTCCCACCGAGCCGCCGCCGGTAGAGCCACCGCCGCCGGCGCCCGGCCCCAGCTTCGAGGTTACGGTCACCAACCTGACCGTGGGTCAGCCGCTGTCACCCGTGGGCCTGTTCGCCCATGACAACTCGCAACAGGTGTTCACCGTGGGTGCGGCAGCGAGCATGCCACTGGAGCGCATGGCCGAGGGCGGCGATATCAGCGGCCTGATCGACGCGGTCGACAGTTTTGCTGAAACAGCGGGCGATGCGCCCATCGGCCCGGGCGCCAGCAGCACGTTTACCCTGGCGCTCGACACACCGCCGGCGACAGACCTGGAACTGTCGGTCATGACCATGCTCGTCAACACCAACGATGCCTTTACCGGGCTCAACGGTGTGAGTATCGCCGACCTTGAGCCCGGTGAAAGCCGGATGTTCAGCACGGTCGCGTACGACGCCGGTACCGAGAACAACACCGAGGCGGCCGGTTCCCTGCCCGGCCCCGCCGATGGCGGCGAGGGTTTCAACGCGGTGCGCGATGACCTGCGCGATGCAGTAACGATGCATCCCGGCGTCGTTACCGCCGACGACGGCCTGACCGGCTCGGTGCTGGACCAGTCTCACCGCTTCGACAATCCCGTCGCGCGCGTTCGAGTGACGCGCACCCGGTAGGCCGCACCGGAACTTTCCGGCGGCGCGGGGTTCTCATGAAGACGTTCACAATAACAACCGGACGGCACGCCATGAGCGACCCCGCGATTCCACGCTGGCAGATTCTACTGGTCGAGGACGAACAGGACATCGCCGCACTGGTGGCCCTGCACCTGCAGGACATCGACGCCCGGACCGAGCACGTCACCCGCGGCGACGCGGCGCTGGAACTGGCCCTGCACAAGCCCTGGGACATGATCATCCTCGATTTGCGCCTGCCCGGTATTGGGGGACTGGAAATCTGCCGGCGAATCCGCGAGAACGGCATACAGACACCGGTGTTGATGCTCACCTCCAAGGCCACGGAACTGGATCGGGTACTCGGTCTTGAGTTGGGCGCGGACGACTACGTCACCAAACCGTTCTCGCCACTGGAACTGGTGGCGCGCGTGAAGGCAATCCTGCGCCGGGTGAACGCCGTCCACACAGCGAACACAGCCGATACCGAACCCCCGTTGCGTTACGGGGCCATGGTGGTCGACGCCAGGCGCCGTGAGGTGACGCTGGACGGGGTCGTGGTGACCCTCACCTCCCGCGAATTCGACCTGCTCGACTATTTTGTGCGCCACCCGGGGCAGGTGTTTCGTCGCTCCGAATTGCTCGACGAGGTATGGGGCTACGGCCATGAGGGCTACGAACACACCGTGAATTCCCACATCAACCGGCTGCGCGCGAAAATCGAGACCGACCCGGCCAACCCCCGCCGCATCCTCACCGTCTGGGGCGTGGGCTACAAGTTTTGCGAACGACAGGCCGCCTGATGCGCCCGCTCTACCGACTCCACACCCGGCTCTCGCTGGCAGCCCTGCTGCTGGTCGTCGGCCTCGGCGGTGTGTTGCTATACACCACCGGCACCACCTCGGAGCGCTACGCGCTGGAGGTGACCCAGCGACTGAACCGCGATATCGCGATTCACGCCGCAGAGGATATGCCGCTGTTTGAGAACGGCGCGGTCAACAAGGTCGCGCTGAAAGAACTGGCGCACCACGTGATGTTCATCAACCCCATCGTCGAGGTCTACCTGCTCGACCTGCAGGGCAGGATTCTCGCCCACGCCCTGCCCTACGACACCGTACTGGTGGACCGCGTCGACATGGCGCCATTACAAGACTTTATGAACGAGACGCGCACCCTGCCCATTTTCGGCGACGACCCGCGCAACCCTGGCCAACAGCAGGTGTTCTCCATCTCCCCCGTCATGGCCGATGGCGAAGCGGCGGGCTATCTCTACACGGTGCTCGGTGGACGCCAGTACGCGGGCCTGCGCGAGTCACTGCGCGAGAATTACAACCTGCGCGCCGGCGCCATGACAATGCTTGGTAGCCTTCTCGTGGCCATCGCCATCGGCACGCTCCTGTTCGCCTGGCTCACCCGCCCGCTGCAAAGTGTACTGGGTCAGGTGCGTTCGTACCGCGAGAGCACCACCGAGGAGCCGGATGCGCATCATCGCGCGTTACCGCGCAACGAAATCGAGGAACTCCAGCTGGCCATCGAACGGATGAACGCGCGCATCGACCAGCAGATTAAGGCGCTGCAGGACAGCGACCGCACACGGCGCGAACTCATCGCCAACGTCAGTCACGACCTGCGCACACCGCTGGCCTCCATGCAGGGCTACCTCGAAACCCTGTTACTCAAGGGCGACACACTGACCGCGCAGCAGCGCGACAGTTACCTGCAGGTCGCACACAAACACAGTCAGCGTCTGAATTCGCTGGTGAAGGAACTGTTTGAACTGTCCCGGCTCGAGGCGCACACCACCGAACCGAAACTGGAAACGTTTTCACTGATGGAACTGGTCCAGGACACCCTGCAGGATTTCGAACTGAAAGCCGCGCAACGTGATATCACCCTGAATGCGCAGTCGCGCGACAACGCGATCAGCGTGGTCGCCGATATCGCCATGATCCACCGCGTGCTGGACAACCTGCTGGAAAATGCCATCCGGCACACACCGCGCGGCGGAGAAGTGACGCTGACCATTTCCAGCGACGCCGACCGGGCGCGCATCGAGGTCAAGGACACCGGCCACGGCATCAGCGCACACGACATCCCGCACATCTTCGACCGCTTCTACCGGCCAGCCGAGAGCACCGCGTTCGAGACACAGAGGACCGGACTGGGGCTGGCCATCGTCAAGCGCATTATCGAGTTGCACCGCTCCCGGGTGGACGTTGTCAGCGAACCGGACAAGGGCACCGCCTTCGTGTTCTGGCTACCGCAGGCCGCTCACGCCTGAACAGTGCCG
>CAYGOX010000126.1:1840-10118 GCA_964351485.1 uncultured Halioglobus sp. | reverse complement strand
AACCGACGCCCCTTGAACTTGTAGGCCATCACACACCCCTGACGCGCCTGGGTTTGCAATGCATCAGTGATCTGGACTTCGCCATTCGCACCCGGCTCTGTTTCACGGATGATATCGAAGATATCCGGTGTGAGGATGTACCGTCCGATAATCGCCAGATTCGACGGCGCATCTTTTGGATCAGGTTTTTCCACCATCTCGTCGACACGATAAACACCGTCCTTGAGCGGTTCGCCCTTGATCACACCGTAGCTGCGCGTGTCCTCGATAGGCACTTCCTGGATGGCGACGATAGAACAGCGAAACTGTTTATAGAGTTCCGCCATTTGCGCCAGCACACCCGGCCCGGTGTTGACACACAGGTCGTCAGACAACAGCACACCGAAAGCCTCGTTACCAATCAGCGACTCACCGGTGAGGATCGCGTGGCCCAGGCCCTTCATCTCGCGCTGGCGCACCTGTGTAAACACGCCCTTGCTGAGGACGTTGCGAATACTCTCGAGATAGACTTCCTTGCCGCTGCCGGAAATCTGATGCTCGAGTTCGTAGCTGATATCGAAATGATCCGTGATGGCGCGCTTGCCGCGGCCGGTCACCATGGCACAGGTTGTCATGCCCGCCTCAATCGCCTCTTCCACCCCGTACTGCACGAGCGGCTTGTTGACGATAGGCAACATTTCCTTCGGCATGCTTTTTGTGGCGGGCAGGAACCGGGTGCCGTAGCCGGCAACCGGGAACAGACATTTCTTGATCACGCTATCTCTACCTCTGGCTTTGTACTATCGATCCGGGGGCTGCGTGGCCTCACTTTTCGCTGCGACCGTACACATCCTCAAAGCGTACAATATCATCTTCACCCAGGTATGCGCCCGATTGCACCTCAATCAGTTCCAGCGGGATGTGGCCGGGATTCGCCAGGCGATGTTTATGACCCAGGGGAATATAGGTGGATTCGTCTTCTTTAAGCATGAACACCTTGTCTTCACAGGTCACCTCGGCCGTGCCATTCACCACGATCCAGTGTTCTGCACGATGATGGTGCATTTGCAGTGACAAGGTCTGCTTGGGATTCACCACGATCTGCTTGACCTGGAATCGCTCGGAAGTGATGAGCGACTCATAAGACCCCCAGGGACGATAGACGCGCCGGTGCAGAGTCGCCTCGGTGCGATCCTGGTCGCGCAGCATGGAGACGAGATTCTTCACGCCCTGCACCTGTTCGCGATTGGCAACCAGTATCGCATCGGCTGTTTCCACAACCACCAGGTTCTCGACACCGGTTGCAGCGACAAGCCGGGAGTCACTGCGAAAATAACTGTTGCGACAATCGTGCAGCAGCACATCACCGGTACACGCGTTGCCCTGCTCATCCTGGGCAGCGACTTCCCACAGCGCAGACCAGGCACCGACATCACTCCAGCCGCAATCGAGGGACACGACACCACCTGCCGCCGTCTTCTCCATCACAGCATAGTCGATACTGTCGCTGGGGCAGGCCGCAAACGCGTCGGCGTCGGGCCGCACAAAATCAAGATCAGCGCTCGCGCTGCTCATCGCTTTCTGACAGGCATCGAGCATGTCCGGTGCATGCTTGCCCAATTCATCGAGGTAGGTCGCGGCGCGCAGCAGGAACATACCGCTGTTCCACAGGTAGCCTCCCTCATCGAGGTAACCTTGCGCCGTCGCTGCATCGGGCTTCTCAACAAAACGCTCGAGTTCAAACAGGTCGTCACCCAGTGCTGCGCCGCAGCGGATATAGCCGTAGCCCGTTTCCGGCGCGGTCGGAACCACACCGAAAGTCATCAGGCGACCCTCCCTGGCCAGCGGCAACGCCGCCTGTACCGCCTGGACAAAGGCCGCGGTGTTTTCGATCAGGTGGTCCGCCGGGAGCACCAGCAGTATCGCGTCGGCATCCTTCGCTACCGCCTGGATCGCAGCCAGTGCGACAGCGGGCGCCGTGTTGCGGCCCTGGGGCTCGAGAATCAGGCCGCCGGCATCCAGTTTCATCTGCCGCAACTGCTCGGCGACCATGAAACGGTGTTCTTCGTTGCACACTACCATCGGGGGAGCAGCGTCCAGTCCGGAAGTGCGATGCAGCGTCTCCTGCAGCATGGTGATGTCAGAGGCCAGCGGCAAAAACTGTTTGGGATGCGTCTCGCGCGAAACCGGCCACAGGCGGCTGCCTACGCCGCCCGATAGAAGTACGGGTGTTAACATCCTGATCCCCTGTTCGGTGTAAAAACGAGCATATTATTAGCGTTGTTCGTTTGCGCCATCGCCCGGGCAAATGGGCATTTATGGTAGCCGAAGGCTCAATTTTTAGCCAGCAAACCACTGGACTTGTCCCTTGGAGCAATTAGAATGAGCACGCTCACGTGAACCCCGTCACAGAAACCGGTGCGTGAATCGCGCCGGATAATAAGACTGCAAAGCCAACGCTATTCTGCCAACGCCCAATGGATTTTTTATGACAGCCCAGAGTTCGTTCAGCAAAGAGGAATTGATCGCCTGCGGCAACGGCGAACTGTTCGGTCCCGGTAACGCACAGCTGCCGACCGACAACATGCTGATGGTCGACCGCATCACGCACATCAGTTCCGAGGGCGGCAAGCATGGCAAGGGCGAGATCGTCGCCGAACTCGATATCCACCCCGACCTGTGGTTTTTTGCCTGCCACTTTCCGGGCGACCCGGTAATGCCTGGTTGCCTGGGGCTGGACGCCATGTGGCAGCTCGTGGGCTTCTTCCTGGGGTGGCGCGGCAATCCGGGTCGCGGACGCGCACTGGGCTGCGGCGAGGTGAAGTTCAGCGGACAGATCCTGCCTTCAGCCTCAAAGGTGGTTTACAACATCGACGTAAAACGCGTCATCGAACGCAAGCTGGTCATGGGCATTGCCGATGGCAGCATCTCGGTGGACGGCGAGGAAATTTATATCGCCCGCGACCTGCGAGTCGGTCTCTTCCAATCAACGGAGTCGTTTTAAGCGCATGACTAGACGAGTCGTAATAACCGGACTGGGCATCGTTTCCTGCCTGGGAACCGATGCCGAAACCGTAAAGCAGTCTCTGTACGAGGGGCGCTCCGGCATCACGCTGCAACCGGACTATATCGAGATGGGCCTGCGGTCACACATTGCCGGTTCGGTGGATATCGACCTGGCCGCGCATATCGATCGCAAGCAGCTGCGCTTCATGGGTTCGGCAGCCGCCTACGCCTATATAGCTATGCAGCAGGCTATCGCGGACGCCGGCCTGGAGCCGGGCGAAGTCTCCAACGAACGCACCGGCATCATCGCCGGTTCCGGGGGCGCGTCGTCAGCGAGCCAGACCGAGGCCAGCGACATCCTGCGCGAGCGCGGCCTGCGCCGTGTGGGCCCTTATCGCGTGACCCAGACCATGGGCAGCACCGTGTCGGCCTGTCTTGCCACACCGTTCAAGATTCGCGGCGTGAATTACTCGATTTCGTCGGCGTGCTCCACCAGTGCGCACTGCATCGGTAACGCGATGGAACAGATTCAACTGGGCAAGCAGGACATGGTCTTTGCCGGTGGCGGAGAGGAACTACACTGGTCCATGAGCTGCCTCTTTGATGCAATGGGCGCACTCTCGACAAAGTACAACGACACCCCCGAGGTCGCATCGCGTGCCTACGATGCCAACCGCGACGGCTTTGTCATTGCCGGTGGTGGCGGCATTGTGGTGGTTGAGGAACTGGAGCACGCGCTCGCGCGTGGCGCCAAAATTTATGCCGAGCTGGTGGGATACGGTGCAACCTCAGACGGCTACGACATGGTCGCGCCCTCCGGCGAAGGTGCCGTGCGCTGCATGCAGCAGGCGCTCGCCACGGTCTCCGGCCCCATCGATTACATCAACGCCCACGGAACCAGCACACCGGCCGGCGACATCCAGGAGCTGAAAGCGGTTCGCGAGGCGTTTTCCGGCGCTGGCGAGATTCCGGTGGTCGGTTCAACCAAATCCCTGTCCGGCCACTCGCTGGGAGCCGCCGGCGTGCAGGAGGCCATCTACAGCCTGCTGATGCAGCAGTCGGGCTTCATCGCCGCCTCGGCCAATATCGAGACGCTCGACCCGGAAGCGGAAGGACTGCCGATTGCGATGGCGCGCCACGACGGCGTCGAGCTGACCCGCGTGATGTCCAACAGTTTCGGCTTTGGCGGCACCAACGCATCGCTGGTGTTTGAAAAGTTCACCGCCTGAGGGCGGTCACACCAGCTGGTCCAGCAGCATCACCTCGACCCGGTCCCCGGCAGCCACCGTCTGGCCCACGGGGATCACCGCCAGCGCGGCACTCGCGCTCACCGACCGCAACACGCCTGAGCTCTGGTTGGGATAACGCGCGGCCACCAGGCCATCGGCTTCTTCGCGCAGTGACACACGCAGGTAATCCTGGCGCGTCCCCGGGCGCGAGACACTGAAATCGGCGCGCGCGAACAGCCGGGGCTGCGCCTCGGGCTGTGCGCCCTGCATTTTCATCAGGAAGGGCCGGGCCACGAGGCAGAAGGTGACGAAAACCGAGGTCGGATTGCCCGGCAGGCCGATAAACGGGGTGTTTTCGATACGCCCGTAGGCCAGCGGCTTACCCGGCTTGATCGCGAGTTTCCAGACCGCCAGCCGCCCCAGTTGCTCCACCTGGGCCTTGACGTGGTCTTCCTCACCCACCGACACACCCCCGGTCGTTATGACGCAGTCGGCCGTTTGGGCGGCCTGCAAAAGGGCATCACGGGTTGCAGCCACCGTATCGGGAACAATACCGCCATCAACCAAGGTGATACCGAGCCCGTGAAGCAGGCCCGCCAGGGTATAGCGGTTGGAGTTGTAGATACCCCCGGACGGCAGCGGCCCCGTACCGGGCTCATGCAATTCGTCTCCGGTAGAAAGCACCGCGACCCGCAGCGGGGCGTAAACAGGAGCGCTGGCCAGCCCGATCGAGGCAAGCAGGCCCAGGTCCTGCGGTCGCAATCGGCGCCCGCGCGCCAGGACTGTCTCGCCGGCGGCCACATCCTGCCCGGCCGGGCGGATGTTCTGGGCTGCTTCGACACGACCTGTCACTGCCACACGACCGCGCGCTTCGTGGCAGTTCTCCTGCATGACCACGGCATCTGCGCCCACCGGCACGACGGCACCGGAAAAAACCCGGGCCGCAGTCCCCGGCTGCAACGGCCCGGGAACAGCCCCGGCCGGTATGCGTTGGGTTATCGGTAGAGGCTCACCGCCCACATCGGCCACACGCAGGGCGTAACCATCCATCGCACTGTTGTCCTGCGGCGGTACGTCCACCGACGACACGACATCACGGGCCAGAATGCGCCCGGGACAGCCCAGCAGATTGCATTCAACCGGTGATGGCGGGGCCGGCGCATCGGCCAGAATCGTGGCGAGCGCGTCCTCGAGCGAGAGCAAAGCACTCAAGAGCCGCCGTTCCTCACATTCAGCACTCCGACAAAATTACAGGGCTTGTGGGTGCTGTCGAGCTGCTCGGCGATCAACCCTTCCCAGGCTGTCCGGCAGGCGCCGGTGGAACCGGGCATACAGAACACCACGGTGTTGTTGGCAAACCCGGCGAGTGCGCGGGATTGAATTGTCGACGAACCGATTTCTTCGTGTGAAAGACTCCGAAAGACCTCGCCAAACCCGTCGATATCCTTGTCAAACAGCGGGCGCACTGCCTCCGGCGTGGAATCCCGCCCGGAAAAACCGGTGCCGCCGGTAATGAGCACCACCTGCACCGAGTCGTCGGCAATCCAGCCCGAGAGGACCGCCCGAATCCGGTAGATGTCATCGACCACAATGGCCTTGTCCGCCAGGGTATGCCCTGCCGACGTCAACGCTTCGACGAGGTAAGCGCCCGAGGTGTCATCCTCCTCGGTACGGGTATCGGACACTGTGAGCACGGCCACCGCGAGCGCCCGTGGTGTGCTATCCGTTAACTTGGCCATGTGATTTTTCTTCCACTACCTGTTCAAAATAATACTTCACCAGATCACCGATCGCGCTGCGCCAGGGCAGCTGGCGAATGGCAAATACATCGCGGATTTTACTGCATTCGAGTGTCCGGTTGCGCGGCGGCATGCTCTCGGACTCCTTCTCGAGTTGCACCGCCGAGGAGCTGAATTCTGAAAACTGGGAGGCCGCGGCCAGCAACGCCTCAGCAAACTCGTAATAGGTTGCCGTGTCCGAGCTCCCGTAGTGATAAATGCCCCAGGGTTCAAACCCTGTGCCGATCTGGTCGAGCAGCCCCGAAATCACCCGCGCGCCATCCGCGGCGGCCACCGGGCTGCCGCGCAGGTTGTTATCCATGATCAGGCTGTCTCCCTCCTGGAGCGGCCCCAGCAGTTGGGTGATGAGATTCGCGCCCTCGTACGAGAACACCGGGCCGAGTCGCAATACGAGGTGACGCTCACAACCCTGTACCAGCTGCTCTGCCTCGGCGAGCATCTGACCAATGGTCTCCGGATTGTCCGGGACATCCGTTTCGACGTAGGGACGGTCCAACTCACCGGAAAACACCCGCGAGCTCGACACGTAGAGGTAGGCGGTGCCGGTGCGCTGACAAGCCTTGGCCACCCAGTGGGTGCGCTTGAGATCGGTGTCCTGGATTTGCATTCGACCGTACCCGGCCGCCTCGATGCGCAAATCGACGCAGATGTCCGCCTGGGCCCGAACAATACTCTTCTTGGCCTGGCGCTCACTCTTCCAGCGGCAGGTTGCCAGGGTCATGAGGGTCAGCTCGTGACGCGCCAGCGTCTCGAGCTGCTCCACCAAGGCAACGCCCAGCGGTGTATCGGAACCGAGAATTACAACGTGCACCGGTGGCAAACCTATCGGAATATTCTACAAACGCGTCTAACGCTAAATTACCACGGGCAACGGACAAATTCCTCCGCAATAACCCCCGGTTGTTCACACAAAGGGGCTGTGGTCAGCTCCCCTGCGACGACGACCTGTCAATCGACTGACCAGACTGCTCCAGCCAGTCGCCGATCAACCTGTTCAGGGATTCGGCCTTGTCCACCATGATCCAGTGACCGCAGTCGAAAGCCTCCACCCGGTTGGCCGGGTTCTGCTGCAGTCGTGCCAGCCACTGAGGCGAATGGAACATCAGGGGTTTCTGTTCAGCGTAGGCGTAGAACATCGGGAAGGATGGTTCGACGGGTAGAAGGTTATCGAGCCCGCCGTTGCGCCCGAACCAGCGCATCGCATAGGGCATGCTCATGCCGGCGTGGATTCGGGAGAAATCACTGCGGGCCTGCAATCCCCGGGCCACGAGCCTGGCCAGCGCATCACCCACCGGCCGGGGACACACAAAACTGACCGCGAGCGTAAACTGGTACGCGAATACCAGGAGACGAGAGACAAGAGACAGCGAATCGACGAACTCCTCGGAGGTCGCCTCGCCCACGTCCAGGCCAACCAGTTGCCGAACGCGCTGCGGATGACGCATGGCATACTCGTAACCAAACACGCAGCCCCAATCATGAAGCAGGAGGATAACGGGACGGTCGGGGCTCACAGCGTCCACTACCGCAGCAATGCACGCAACAATGTCATCCAGGGAGTAATCGGTGCGATCGCCCCGGGCGAAGCCGGGCAGCGTGAAAGTGGCGCAGCGGTAACGGTCGCTGAAGAAATCGACCTGCCGGGCCCACAGGGCGTGCGTATCGGGCCAGCCGTGGACCATGACGATGGTGCACTCACCCTCACCGGCAAGGTGAACCTCTCTGCCCGCGGCGGTGATAGTGCTGCGCATCACCACGCCCTACACTGGCCGCGATTTCGCCCGGCTGCTCGCCACAGCGGCTAGAAGGGAATGTCGTCGTCGAAATTGCTGAAATCGCCCGCCGGGGCGCCACCGCCCTGCGGTGCGCCACCGGCCGGGGCCGCTCGCGGAGCCGGTGCCTGGTTGTACTCGTTGTTCGAGGCATACCCACCGTCGCCGGCACCGCGGCTATCGAGCATCTGCATCTCGTTGGCGACGATCTCGGTGGTGTACCGGTCGTTGCCATCCTTGTCCTGCCACTTGCGGGTGCGCAGGCTGCCCTCGACGTACACCTTGGACCCCTTGCGCAGGTACTCGCCGGCAATTTCCGCCAGGCGATTGAAGAACACGACCCGGTGCCACTCTGTCCGCTCCTGCGGTTGGCCGGTCTGCTTGTCTTTCCAGGTTTCCGAGGTCGCCACCGAGATATTGGTGATGGCAGCGCCTGCCTGGGAATAACGCACCTCGGGATCATTGCCCAGATTGCCCACCAGAATGACTTTGT
>CAYGOX010000126.1:0-1830 GCA_964351485.1 uncultured Halioglobus sp. | reverse complement strand
ATGCCACGCGCGGCCATATTGAACCCTCGTAATAGTATGAATCAGGAGCCGGAAGTCGAACCTGCGACTATAGCACCGGTATCGCGGCGAATGCGAGATTTGAGCGCATCAGGCCGATCATAGCCGGCCCAAAGACCCACTCAGGAGCCCTGCGCGGCTGCCTGTGTCTCCGGCGCCACCAGCGGCGCGCGCGAGCGCTGGGCCATCAACCACCAGAGCGCCACCAACACGACACAGGCGGCAATCAGCCCGGACCCGCCGAACTGTTGCAGCAGCCACCCCCCTGCCGCGCCCCCGAGGAAAGCCCCGAGGAACTGGCAGGTGGAAAACACGCCCATCGCTGTCCCGCGACCGCCTTCAAAAACGGTCTTGCTCACCAGCGACGGAAGTGTGGCTTCCAGGTAGTTAAAGCCAATAAAAAACAGCCACAGCCCAATGACGAGCAGAGGTGCCGAGGCGCTCAGGCCAAGCAGACACAATCCCACTCCCACCAGGGCGATGCCCGCGAGATAGGCCAGCCGCGGCCGCTCGCGTCGCTCGGCGATCACCATGAGTGGCACCATGGCGACGACAGAGGCCACCAGGACGGGCAGATAGACATACCAGTGACCCTCCCGCGCGATACCCGCCAGCTGCTCCAGGGCGGTAGGCACGAGCAGAAAGCTGGCCATGAGGACAAAATGCAGGACGAAAACACCCAGGTTCAACCGCAACAGCCGCGGATCACGCAGCGCGACGCCCAGCAGGGAGGCCCGCGCCAGGGCATCATCCGCGGCCGTCAGGGCCGGGGGGCTGGGGACGACAAACAGGACGATCCCGATTCCAGCCAGCGCCAGGGCGGCAGTGAAGGCGAACACACCGCTTAATCCCGCAGCAGAGGCCACCAGCGGTCCGAGAACCAGCGCCAGCGCAAAGGACAGGCCGATACTGATCCCGACCATCGCCATGGCCTTGGTACGCTGCTGCGCCGAGGTAAGGTCTGCCACCAGGGCCATCACCGTACTGGCAATGGCACCGGCGCCCTGCAGGAAGCGCCCGATGACAACACCAGTGAGCGAATCTGCCAGCGCAGCCACCACGCTGCCGATGGCAAACACCAGCAGGCCGCCGATAATCACCGGCTTGCGGCCGAGCCGGTCGGACAGCCAGCCCAGGGGTATCTGCAGGACCGCCTGGCTCAGGCCATAGATACCCAGCGCCAGTCCGATCAGCAGCGGGGTGGCGCCGGGCATATCCGCCGCGTAGACCGCCAGCAAAGGCAGCACCATGAACAGGCCCAGCATCCGGAACACGTAGAGCAGCGCGAGCGAGCCAACTGCGCGCCGTTCGTCGCCGGTCATGGGTTCCTGGGTAATCACTCGGGTGCTTGCCTTGATAATTGGGGTTGAAGGGATACCGGATAGCGGCGCGCAATGGTACCAGTTTCGCGCCCATCCCACACTGTTGGACAGCCCGCGGAGGGGCCGGCCCGCCGACTGACCGGGAACAGGTCGAGAATTTTGCGTCTGCCAGCCACCGGGGCATATACTGTTTGGTTTGGGCAGCAGGCGGTATCGGTACACCATGGACACCATCGAGGTGCGCGGCGCGCGCACTCACAACCTCAAGAACATCGACCTGGATATTCCCCGCGACAAGCTGGTCGTGATCACCGGCCTGTCCGGCTCGGGGAAATCATCCCTGGCGTTTGACACACTCTACGCAGAGGGCCAGCGCCGCTACGTGGAGTCGCTCTCAACGTACGCCCGCCAATTTCTGTCCATGATGGAAAAGCCGGATATCGACCAGATCGACGGCCTGTCGCCGGCCATCTCGATCGAGCAGAAATCC
>CAYGOX010000125.1:8950-10199 GCA_964351485.1 uncultured Halioglobus sp. | reverse complement strand
TGCGGTGTCGCCACCGTTGAAGAGGTGGAACTGTCGGACAAGGCCACCGTGCAGTCTTTCACCATTGTTTCCATTCCTATTCCGAACAACCCCATCGAGCCGCCCTTTGTGGTGGCCAACTTGGTGGCCGACGGCGCCAACATCTCGTTCATTCACCTGATGAGCGAGTGCGAGAACGCGGACGTGCACCTGGGTCAGCGGGTGCAGGCGGTATGGAAACCCGAAGAGGAGTGGGACTACGCGATGGACAACATCCGCTATTTCAAACCCATTGACGAGCCGGACGTGCCGGTCGAAAAGATCGGCACGCTGCCGGTCACCGGATGGGAGGGTTAAGCCATGACAGATATTGCAATCGTGGGTTACCAGCAGTCCAAGAGTGTCTCCAACGTCGGCGCCATGAACGAGGTTGAGATCATCATGCCGGTGCTGGAGAGCATCTACGCGCAGGTAGGTATCAAGAACGCGCAGGATGTCGATTTTGTCTGCTCCGGCAGCTGTGACTACCTGCAGGGCGCGGCGTTCGCGTTTGTCGCCGGTGTCGACGCGCTCGGCGCGGTGCCGCCGATCAAGGAATCACACGTGGAAATGGACGCCGCCTGGGCGCTGTACGAATCCATCCTGAAAATCCGCATGGGCCAGGCCGAGTCTGCGCTGATCTACGGCTTCGGCAAGTCGTCTCCGGGCGAGCTGCCGATGGTTATGTCGCAGCAGCTGGATCCGTACTACCTCGCACCGCTGTGGGTGGACGCCGTGTCACTGGCAGCGCTGCAGGCGCGCATGATGCTCGATCAGGGCGTCATCACCGAACGCGACATGGCCGAGGTCGTTTCGCGTTCGCGGCGCAACGCCCGCAACAACCCCAACGCGCAGCTGAGCGGCGACGTCAGCGCGGACGACGTGCTGGCCCAGCCGATGTATGTCTCGCCGCTGCGCAAGGGCGATATCTGCCCGGTTTCCGACGGCGCCAGCGCCATGGTGATCTGCACCGTGGAGAAGGCCAAAGAGTGGGGCAAGCCCTACGCGGTCATTACCGGTATGGACCACCGCATTGAGAGCCACAACCTGGGTATGCGCGACCTGACCGACTCGGTGTCGACACGCCAGGCGGCGCAGCACGCCGGTGTGGGCAACGGCCCGGTCGACGTGGCCGAGCTGTACGCGCCGTTCAGCCACCAGGAAATCATCCTGTCGCGCGCGCTGGGGCTCGATGACAGCACCAGCATCAATCCCAGCGGCGGTGTTCTGG
>CAYGOX010000125.1:6190-8940 GCA_964351485.1 uncultured Halioglobus sp. | reverse complement strand
CTGGCCGGCAACCTGATGATGGCCTCGGGGCTGTCACGTATGGGCGAGGTGTTCGATCGCATCGTCAGTGGCGAGGCGAAGCGCGGTGTTGCGCACTGCACCTCCGGCCCCTGTTTACAGCACAACCTGGTAACCGTCGTGGAGGCAGCGTAATGGCTAATTTGGCAGCAGTGGTCGGTATCGGCCAGACCCACTACACCACCAAGCGCGACGACGTCTCTATCGCCGGCTTGCTGCGCGAGGCGGCCGTCAACGCGTTGCAGGACGCCGGTCTGACCTGGGATGACATCGACGCGGTAATTATCGGCAAGGCGCCCGACATGTTCGAGGGCGTCATCATGCCCGAGATCTACCTGACCGACGCGCTCGGCTGTAACGCCAAGCCCATGCTGCGCGTGCACACGGCCGGCTCGGTCGGTGGTTCGACCGCGCTGGTTGCGGCATCCCACGTGCAGGCCGGCGCGTTCAAACGCGTCCTGACCGTGGCCTTCGAGAAGCAGTCCGAGTCGAACGCGATGTGGGCACTGTCCACGCCGCAGCCGTTCTCGACGCACCTGAACGCCGGTGCCGGCGGCTACTTCGCGCCGATCATCCGCGAGTACATGCGTCGCTCCAAGGCGCCCTACGATGTGGGCATCAAGGTGGCCGTGAAAGACAGACTGCACGGCGCACGCAACCCGCTGGCGCACCTGCAGAAGCCCGATATCACCATGAAGGAGGTTGAGGAATCCTTCATGCTGTGGGATCCCATCCGCTTCCTCGAATCGTGTCCGTCGTCGGACGGCGCCTGCGCCATGGTGATCTGTGACGAGAGCCTGGTCGGCGATTCACCCAAGCCCCCGGCCTGGATTCGCGGCGGCGCGATGCGCAGCGAGCCCACCATGTACGCCGGTCGCGAGGAAGTGAACCCGCAGGCGGGCAAGGACTGTGCGAAGGATGTGTACAAGCAGGCCGGCATCACCGATCCGCGCAAGGATCTCGACTGTGCCGAAATCTACGTGCCGTTCAGCTGGTACGAGCCCATGTGGCTGGAAAACCTCGGGTTTGCGCCGGTCAACGAAGGCTGGAAGCTGACCATGGAGGGCGCGACCTCACTGGATGAGAACGGCGACATTCCCTGGAACCCGTCGGGCGGCGTATTGTCGTCCAACCCGATCGGCGCGTCCGGCATGATCCGCTTCGCCGAAGCGGCGCGCCAGGTGCGCGGCGATGCCGATGCGCACCAGGTAGAGGGTGCGAAGCTGGCCATGGGTCACGCCTACGGCGGCGGCGCACAGTTCTTCTCGATGTGGGTGGTTGGGGCAGAAAAGCCCTGATCCGACGGCAACAGCGGAGGCACGACATGGTTAAACACTTCAACCTCGCCGACATGTTCGAAATGGTGGCGGACAAGATTCCCTCGCGCGACGCACTGGTCTGCGGAGAGCAGCGTGCGACTTTTGCCCAGCTCGAGCAGCGCGCCAACCAGCTCGCGCATCACCTGGCGGCGCAGGGCGTGAAGGCCGGCGATCATGTCGGTCTGTACCTGTACAACTGCAACGAGTACCTCGAGGGGATGCTCGCCTGCTTCAAGATTCGCGCGGTGCCGATCAACGTCAACTACCGCTATGTCGAAGAAGAGCTGCTGTATATCTTCGAGAACGCGGATATGGTGGCGTGCATTCACAACGAGGAGTTCATTCCCCACATCGCGCAGGTCAAGGATTCGGCCCCCGGCCTGAAAACCTTTGTCTGCGTCAAGGATGACTCCGGGCACGATCCCGCCAGTATCGGCGCCATCGAGTACGAGGCGGCGCTGGCGGCGCAGAGCGATGCGCGCGATTTTGGCGAGCGCGCCGACGACGATCTTTTCATTCTCTACACCGGCGGTACGACCGGCATGCCCAAGGGCGTGATGTGGCCGCACAAGGCGGTGTTCTTCGCGGCCATGGGTGGCGGTGGCTGGTTCCACCCCGACGGCCCGATCACCCAGCCGGAGCAGATTGCCGAGCGCATTGGCGATTTCCCCATCGTCGGTATGGCGCTGGCGCCGCTGATGCACGGCGCGTGCTGGTGGTACGCCTGTATCCAGATGCTCGCCGGCAACTCGGTGGTGCTCAATCCCGGGCGCTCGCTGGTGGGCGAGGACGTCTGGGATATCGTCGAGCGCGAGAAGGTGAACACGATCTCCATTGTCGGCGACGCCATGGCGGTGCCACTGCTCGATGCGCTCGAGGCCAACCCCGGTCGCTGGGACCTCAGCTCGATCTTCAACATCGGCTCCGGCGGAGCGGTGTTCTCCGACAGCAAGCAGGAAGCGTTCCGGCAGCACTTTCCCAACATCATGATCACCAACTCCTTCGGTTCCTCCGAGAGCGGCAACATGGGCTTCGACGGTGGCGGCAAGAAGGGGCAGGGCCTGGGCAACGTCGTCAAGGACGAGTTCATGTCGGTCATCAGCGATGTCGAGGGCGAGCCGCACCGGCATGTCGAGCGCGGCGAGATGGGTATTTTCGCGCGCAGCGGTCACATTCCCGTCGGTTATTACAACGATCCGGTCAAGACGGCCAAGACCATCGTCGAGGTCGACGGCAAGCCCTGGCTGCTGCTGGGTGACGAGGCGCGTCGCGAGGAAGACGGCACGATTACGGTTGGCATTTCTGACCATGCACAGGAAGCCCTGGGCGATGTAGTGTTCGTCGAACTGCCCGAAGTCGGTGCCAGTCTCGCTGCCGGCGATGCGGCCGGCGTGGTCGAGTCGGTGAAGGCGG
>CAYGOX010000125.1:5710-6180 GCA_964351485.1 uncultured Halioglobus sp. | reverse complement strand
GCGGCTCGAACTGCATCAACTCCGGCGGTGAGAAAATCTTCCCCGAGGAAGTGGAACAGGCCCTCAAGGCGCACCCGGGTATCTTCGACTGCCTGGTGGTTGCCACACCCGACGAGCGCTTCGGCAGCAAGGTCACTGCCGTTGTCGCGCGCCGGGGTGATGCGGCGCTGTCGCTGGAAAACGTCCAGGAAGAAGCGCGCAAGCACATCGCCGGTTACAAGGTGCCGCGCGAGCTGCACGTGGTAGACGAGGTGCCGCGCGCGCCCAGCGGCAAGCCGGCCTATCCCAAGGCGCTGGAAATCGCGCTCAGCGGGGAATATCTCGTGGTGTGAGGCGCACTGCCGCCCGCGTAACAAGACAAGGAGACAACCATGGCTGAACTGGATATCAGCACCAAGAACTGTATCGTCGAGAAAGAGGGCAAGGTGCTGGTGGTCACCCTCAACCGGCCCGAGGCCAAGAACGCCTTC
>CAYGOX010000125.1:0-5700 GCA_964351485.1 uncultured Halioglobus sp. | reverse complement strand
ACGGCGATACGTTCTGCGCCGGGATGGACCTCAAGGCCGGTGCCGAAGGGCATCGCTCCACTGAGGAGTTCATGGAAATCATGGCGACGGTGCCCAACGTGCACTGGCAGGCGCTGCTGCGTGACAACCGGCCGAACAAGCCGCTAATCCTGGCCGTGGAAGGCTATGCACTGGCCGGCGGTACGGAGATCCTGCAGGGTACGGACATCCGCGTCGCGGCCGACAACGCGACCTTCGGTGTCACCGAGGTGGCGCGCGGCCTGTATCCCATGGCCGGTTCAACGATTCGCCTGCGCCGGCAGATTCCCTACTGCCTGGCGGCCGAAATCCTGCTGTGCGGCGATCACATCACCGCGCAGAAGGCGCTGGAAATCGGGCTGGTCAACAAGGTGGTACCGGCCGGGCAGACCCTGGCGGTGGCCCACGAGTACGCGGCCAAGATCTGCGCCAACGGTCCGCTGGCGGTGAAGGCGGTGACGCGCTCGCTGCGTGAACACCAGGAATGCATGCCCGAGGACGAGGCGATGCTGGCCTCGGACGAACTGGCCAACCCCGTCTTCGCCTCGGCCGACGCCAAGGAGGGCATGCGCGCCTTCAAGGAAAAGCGTCCGGCCAACTTCAAGGGCGAGTAATCTCACGGCCGCCGCGGCACCTGCCGCGGCGGCGGTTCTTTTGTTATTGTGTGCATCCTTCGTGTTAACGCCGGGAGATTCCCTTGACCGATACCGCTACTGTATTTAACGACATCGTGGCCGAGCGCCGCTCGCTGCGCGCCTTCCTGCCGAAGGCTGCAGATGCCGCGACACTGGAGGCGATCTTTGCCTCCGCGCAGCGCGCTCCCAGCAATTGCAATACGCAGCCCTGGCTCACACATGTGGTGTCCGGCGACCAGCTTGAAACCTTTCGCAAGGAGATGCCCGAGCGGTTTATGTCGGGACAGTTCACCATGGATTTTCCCTACGACGGCACCTACGAGGGCGTCTACAAGGAGCGCCAGCACGCGGCGGCGCAAGCGCTGTATGACTCGGTCGGTATCACGCGCGAGGACAAGGCGCGGCGCCACGAGCAGTTCATGCGCAACTTCACCTTTTTCGATGCACCGCATGTCGCCTTCCTGTTCCTGCCCGAACCGTTTGGGCTGCGCGAGGCCGCCGACCTGGGAATGTACGCCCAGACCCTGATGCTGGCGATGACGGCGCACGGCATGGGCAGTTGTCCGCAGACTGCGCTCAGCTTCCAGGCCGATTACGTGCGCGAGCAGCTGGGTATTGATGCCAGCAACAAGCTCATCTTCGGTATTTCCTTCGGCTACCCGGATCCGGACGATCCGTCCAACACCTGCCAGACCGACCGGGCGACGGTGCCGCAGGCCGTGACGTTTCACTCCTAGGGAACCCGCTATGTCCGACACGCTGCTCACCGAAAACCGCGACGGTGTCCTGGTCGTCACGTTCAACCGGCCGGACAAGAAGAACGCGATCAACAACGACATGTGGTTCGCGATCCGCGATACGTTCACCGCCGCCAGGGAAGACGACAGCGTGGTCTGTGTGCTGCTCTTTGGCGCCGGGGACAACTTTTCCGCCGGGGTCGACCTGGCCAGCTTCGGCGAGTTGCCCGAGGGGGAAGAGCACCCCTTTGAGTCGGCCGCGCGTGCGGTCGTGGAATTCGACAAGCCCATCGTCGGCGCGGCGCGCGGCGTCGCCATCGGCGGTGGCGCCACCGTGCTGTTTCACGCCGATGTCGTGTACGTCGGCGAGTCGCTGCGCATGCGCCTGCCGTTCGCCAACCTGGGTCTGGTACCGGAGTGGGGCAGCAGCTATATGCTGCAGGCCAACATCGGCGCGCAGCGCGCGGCTGAACTGTTCTACACCGCGCAGTGGATTGACGCCGACAAGGCGGTGAGCAGCGGTATCGCGGCCGCGGCGCTTCCCGATGATGACCTGTTCGATCACGCCATGGCCAAGGCGCAGGAAATTGCGCAGTGGCCGGTGAACGCGCTGCGCGAGATCAAGCACACCCTGCGCCTGCATCACCTGCCGGCGGTCGACGCGGCGATCAAGGCCGAGCAGGCCGGTATGATGCGACAGGCCGGTTCGCCGGAGAATATCGAGGCGGTGACCGCCTTCATCGAAAAACGCGCCCCGAACTTTCGCAACCTGTAGTCGCCCGGCTGGTCGCTCCACGACCTGAAAAAACGGGTGGCTTTGACGGCCGCGCGCGCCTAAGCTTGTGGGTATCACGCGCCCGTGACAACCCAATAACGATTAAGAGGTCGCCATGATCCTGTTCCGTTCCCGCTTGTTCGCCGCCAGTGTGTTGTTGGCCACCGGTCTGCTCGCTGCCTGTACCGATTCGGGCAATGATCGCCTGCCATCGGACACACCACCACCGGCCCCCGCGCCGATGTTCAATGCCCAGGTGGTGTGGACCGAGTACGGCATTCCCCATATCTCGGCCGATGACTGGGGCAGCCTTGGCTACGGCGTGGGCTACGCCTATGCGCGGGAGAATTTCTGCACGCTCATGCGCGAGTACGTGTTCGCGGCTGGCGAATCGGCGCAGCACCTGGGTGACGAGGGCGACTTCGATTCCGACCTGGTCATGAAGCTGTACAACAGTGACGCCCGCGTCGCGGCGATGATCGAGGAGCAGCTGGACGGTTTCCTGCTGGACAACCTGCGCGGTTACGCGGCCGGCGTTAACCGCTACCTGGCCGAGACCGGCGTGGACAATCTCGCCGAGGGCGAGGAGGGCTGCCGCGGCGCGTCCTGGGTGCGCGAGGTCGACCTGGACGATGTCGTGCGGCTGATTCACCGCGCGGTCCTGCTGGCCAGCGGCCGGCCACTGGCCGGGTTCATGGTTGCCGCCGCGCCGGGCGATATGCTGGCGCGTTCCGCGCCGCCGGCCGGCAGCGAGCCGATGCTGGCGCTGGCCAAAACCTTTAACGCCGAGTCCTTCAACGAGGCGCTGGGCATGCCGCGCCCCGAGCAGATCGGCAGCAACGCCTACGCGATCGGCGCCGAGGCCTCGCAGACCGGCGCCGGTATCCAGTTTGGTAACCCGCACTTTCCCTGGCAGGGCGCACAGCGCTTTTTCATGTTCCGCACCACCCTGGGCGATGAATACGATGTGATGGGGGCAGCGCTGTCAGGCCTGCCGGTGCCCGTGATCGGATTCAACAAAGACCTGGCGTGGTCGCACACGGTCAGTACCGGTCAGCGATTCACGTTTTACGAACTCACGCTCAACCCCGACAATCCGATGGAGTATCTGTACGACGGGCAGTGGCGCGAAATCACCAGTGAGGTGGTGCAGGCGCAACGTCCCGGCGCGGGCGGTGAAATGGAAACCGTCGAGCACCGCTTCTACTTCTCCCACTACGGACCGATTGTCGACCTGGGTGGTATCAGCAGTTTGCTGGCGGGCTGGCCGAACTCGGCGGGAACGCTGGTGACCTACCGCGACGGCAACCGGGAAAACCTCCGTGGCCTCGCGCAGTGGGTCAATATGGGCAGCGCTGCGAACCTGGGTGAATTCAAGACCGCGCTCGCCGATATCGGCATTCCCTGGGTCAACACGATTGCGGCGGATCGTTTCGGCGACGCTTTTTACGGCGATATATCGGTAGTCCCCAACGTGAGCGCGACGCAGTACGAGAACTGTGTGCGCGGCCTGTTGCAGCGCGCGGTCACCGATTTCGGACGCCTCACCATGGACGGCTCCGACCCGGCCTGTGAGTGGGGCAGCGACGAGGGCGGACCGCCCGGACTGTTCGGCTACGACAGTCTGCCGAAGCTCGAGACGCGCGGCTATGGCGCCAACGCCAACGACAGTTACTGGCTGTCCAATCCCGACCAGCTCCTGGAGGGTTTCTCACCCATTATCGGTATGGAGCGTATCGAGCAGAGCCGGCGGACCCGCGCAACGTTCGCACAGGCGCAGCGCCGGCTGGCGGGCACCGATGGCCTCGGCGAGCCGGGCTTTACCGTCGATAACGTCCGCACGCTGCTCTACCGGTCGACCAATCACACGGCCGAACTGGCACTGGACGGCATTCTCACCGTCTGCGCCGGCCTGCCCGACGATCCGCTGGCGGGTATCTCGATGGAGCAGGTTGCCTGTGACGTGCTGTCCGCCTGGGACGGTACGCATCAGGTCGACAGCGTCGGTGGCCACGTGTTCTTCGAACTGTGGCGCGAACTGCGCTCTGCGCCCGGGTTGTGGGTGACGCCTTTCGATCCCGCCGATCCGGTGAACACACCGCGCGATGTGAACGTATCCGACCCGGCGGTGGTCAGTGCGATCGAAGCTGCGCTGACGGCGGCGGTGACTACCCTGAGCGATGCGGGCATCGCGCTGGATGCGCCCTGGGGCGAGGTGCAGTTCGACGAGAAAAACGGCGTGCGCTATCCCATACACGGCGGGTCGGGCGACATGATGTTCAGCGTCATCACGTCCAACCTGGTCGACGGGGAGGGGTACTCCGCAATCCGGCACGGTAACAGCTATATCCAGGCGGTCACCTGGGATGCTTCGGACTGTCCCGACGCCTACGCGATTCTCACCTATTCGCAGTCGACCGACCCGGCGTCACCGCACCATGCAGATGCGACGCAGTTATACGCCCAGGGCGGCTGGATTGATATGCCGTTCTGCGAGGCAGACCGGGATGCGCAGGAGATCGGCCGGATGAGCCTGACCGAATAGCGGTCAGGCCTGGACGAACTCGGTGACTTCGAGGTTGAAGCCCGACAGCGCGTTGAAGTGCACCGGCGCGGACATCAGCCGCATCTTGCCCACGTTGAGCCTGCGCAGTATCTGCGAGCCGGTGCCGATCACACGGTAGTTCTGTATGCCGACCGACTCGGTGTTGCCGGTGACCCGCACCGGCTCGGGGAACTGATCGACTTCTGCCAGCAACTGCTGCGAATTGGACGGCTGCCCGATCAGTACGACCGCCCCGCGGCCGGCTTGTGCAATATGTTGCATGGCCTTGCGATAGGACCAGCCGCGCTCGGTGGCGGCGATTTGTGTGCCCAGCACATCGCGCAGCGTGTTGACGGTCTGCACGCGCACCAGTGTTTCTTCCTCCGGCGTGATGTCGCCACAGGTGAGGGCGAAATGCACGGTGTCATCGACAAGGTCGTGGAAGGAGTGCAGCTCGAAGGCCCCGAACTCGGTCTGCACCGCCTTGCTGCTGTGCAACTCGACTGACTGCTCATGCAGCGCGCGGTACTCGATCAGGTCGGCGATCGTACCCATCTTGAGGTCGTGTTTGGCCGCAAAGGTTTCCAGTTCCGGGCGGCGCGCCATGGTGCCGTCCTCGTTCATGATCTCCACGATCAGTGCAGCCGGTTCGAATCCCGCCATGCGGGCGAGGTCGACCCCCGCCCCAGTGTGGCCGGCGCGGCGCAGCACGCCGCCGGGTTTCGCGACCAGCGGGAAAATATGGCCCGGCTGGATGATGGTGTCGGGGCCCGCGTTGGGTTTGGCCGCTTCCAGCACGGTGTGCGCCCGCTGGACCGAGCTGATACCCGGACCCTTGCGCTGGGCGGCGTCAATCGACACGGTGAAATTGGTTTCGTGCTGCGAGCGGTTGTCCCGCACCATCAGCGGCAGTTGCAATCGGCGTGCGCGCTCCTCGGTGATCGGCATGCATATCAGGCCGCAGGCTTCGGAGGAGAAGAAGGTGATAAT
>CAYGOX010000124.1:0-10213 GCA_964351485.1 uncultured Halioglobus sp. | reverse complement strand
AAGCCCGTCAATGAAACATCCTCGCCCCGGCCATAGTGGGGTTCTGACTGGGGCCAGTGCGTACAGAACAGCACCGGACAGTTTTTCGGCACCCGAAGAATAGCGCGCCGATCCGAACCGTCATCCTCAACCTGGCCACTCATGAACCGCGGGCTGTCACACTCGGCACAGAAGGCCGCAGCAATGTTGCCGCCGTGCCTGGCAGCGGGTGTACCGCAAAAACGACAGGCACCCATCCCCCTTGCTCCAGTGGCGTGGCCGGATGCGGAAGCGGTCTGCTCGGCCTGCTCCGCCTGCTCGGCGCCAGCAGCGCTGTCGTTGGCCGCATTGGCCAGCCGTGACCTGTCATACGCTTCGCGCTGATGGACATCCATCAGCACCGCGTAGGCCTCGTTGATAATCGCTGCGCTGTCGTTGTCACCGCCCAGGTCGGGATGCATACGCATGCGCTGCATGAGCGTGCGGTAGCTGGACTTGATAATCTCCCGCGGTGCCTGGGGGTGAACATGCAAAATCTGGTAGTAGTCGCGCTCGGGATTCATGGTTTTCAATTATCTGGTTCACTCGTGCCTGCCACTGGCGGGACAGACTCCACCACCGGCGTTTATATCAGCAAAAAAAGGGTGGAAGTCACCCGGGGCGGGATGATCTGCGAACCCAGTCACACTAAGCATAGACCAGATAGTCAGATCGTGAGCGGAATCTCACGCGTCGCTCGAATCCGCCTGGTCTGCAGCCTCCTCGCTGTCGCGCAGGAACCCCAGCAGTGCGGCAACCGCGTTATACACCGGACCGGGAATTTCGCCCGGAGGCACGATACGCGAAAAACGCCCGGTGAGCGCGTCATCGGATTCCAGGTCGATCGCCTGTTCCTGCGCATAGTCAGCAAGACGCCGACCCAGTTCCGCCAGCGCCTGCTGGTCCTTGTCACGTCCGTCGTCAGGCGGTTGGGAGCCATTGCTGCTCATACCGTAACATCCAGCCCCGGCTGCCAGCGGGCGCCGTCATCTACCTCTTCCCTGGCACAGGGATGCACGCGCAACACCGCCACCTGCAGGTTGCACCGCTCCAGGGTCTCTCGAAAGACAGACAATCCGCGATCCAGCAACCGCGCGCCTTCCGGCTTCGGGGCGTAGATGGCCACGGACACACGTTGCTCGCGCAGGAACAGTTCGGCCTCCACAGGGCCGAGGTGGGGCAACTCCACCCGGATCACGGCGCGCCATTCCTTCGACAGGGCCTCATCCTCCTGCTCCCTGGCCTCGCGCTGCTCAATGGTCAGGGCCAGGTCCCGCAGGGCTCCACGGACCAGGAATGGCATATCAAACAGCCACAGACCACCCGGCCGCACATCGGATGCGGTGACCGCCATCTGATTCAGGGTGATCGCCGCGAGGGCTCCCTCGACCTGGGCGCGCAGGCTCGCCAGCGCCGCTTCATTGGCCGACGCCAGGGTGCCGGGCGCTATCCGGCTGGCCACCTCGCGAATTTGCTGTTGGAGGCGCAGCAGCAGGGCCTTGAGATCCTGCTGACCGACGGCCGTCCGCATGGCCAGGCCCTGCGCGAGGTCGGCCTCAAAAAACAGTCCCGAGCGAGCGACCGAGGATTGCAGACTCTCCAGACTGGTCAGCATTCCGAGCTGGGCCATTGTCTTGTTCAGGCGCTCCAACAGTTCGGTCTTGGCCCCCAGGACCGACAAAATATTGACTTCAGGTTCCGGGTTCAGCAGCGTCACGAGCGGTGCGCTGACGCTTCCTTGACGCGGCAGGAGCTGCTGCAAGCGCTGTTGTTCCGGGTTCACCGGCACAGGACTGTGCAGGGGAAAGTTGCGGACCTGAAGCGAGGGCACCGGGAACAGGCTGTTGACCTGCAAGCTGAGCATCGCCCCTTTTGGAACGGACACATCCGAGGTCGCAACCAGCTGCTGCGTACCCACACCAAGTATCAATCGGCCATTGGCCTGGGTATCGAGCACCCGCGCCTGTAGCACCTGGCCCACCTGCCATGACTTCAGGAGCTGGCCCAGTGAGCGCTGCTCCAGCAGCGCACTGGCAATCGCAACCTTGAGTTCGTTCATGACACCCTCGTTGGCATCAGTCCTGATTACCTATCGGCACGCTTTATGCATCCCTTTACCCGGACATAGCATACGGGGCCCCGCCATGGCAGCAAAAGACCTGAACCTCCTCACCGACCCCGACGCACTGGCAGCCTGGGCACGCGACAACGCCCTCACACAGTCTGCGCCCGTGGAACCGCCTCCTGCGCAGCGCACGCGGCCGCGAGCCGACCTGAATGCCGTGGACGATGCAGTGCAGTCCGCGGCGAAACCCACTGCCCGACAACAAGCCGCCCAGCCTTCCAGCCAGCCTTCTCCACCGCCCCGCCCCGCCACCGCACCAGCCGGCAGGCGGGCCGGGCCTGTCCGCAAGCGCCCCAGCCCAGCGGTGAGAGGCTACGGAACCCTTGCCGTAGGTGTGGCAATCATCAACATGGCATTCCTGGTCCTCGCGGGACTGTGGCTGACCGGAATGGATCTGCCCGGGCAACCTTTTCGCCAGCCCCCGACCACCGCTCCCGCCCTCGGCCCCGAATTAGCCGCGGTCAACGGCCAGCTGGAGAGCCTTGGCGGGGAAATCGCCGATTTGCGCAGGGAACTGGCCAGTCTCCGGGGCAGTACAGCCCAGCCAGCCACAGAGGCCGCCGAGCCCACGCTCGCACCCACAGTCGCACCCACAAATACAGCTCCGGCCTCACCGGCATCCGCCGTGGCGCCGGCACCGGCCCTTGAGGAGCCAACGGCCGCAGCGCCCGCCCCGCCGGTCCACTGGCAGGTCAATCTCGGTGACTACAGCCTGCACAGGGATGCCCTGGCAACACAGCGGCGACTGGCCGCGCTGGGGCTGGAGAGCCAGATCAGGCAGGTGATGGAAGCCGGGCGCCCGGTTTTCCTGGTGACCCTGGAGAATTTCGCGCGACGCGAGGACGCCGAATCCGTGGCCAATGACATCATGGTCCAGACCGAGCTCAACGGCCTGTGGGTAGCCCGCAGCCGCTAGGAGCGGAACTGGTTCACATTCCCCCCCCCTACCCCTAAACAAATCCCTGCTCACGCCGATAACCCCAAGGAATGACAGGCCGGGGTAAGTCGACCCCGGCCCCCGTGATGTTTTCTGATATTGGGGATACCTATGGATCTGGCAACACTCATTGGCATGCTCGGCGCGATTGCAATCGTCCTGGCGGCAATGGTCACCGGCGGCTCAGCCCTCGTCTTCATCAACGTCCCGTCGCTGCTTATCGTACTGGGCGGCACCTTCATGGTCGTGATGATCAAATTCTCCATCGGCCAGTTCTTCGGTGCCTTCAAGGTTGCCGCACGGGCCTTTTTCTTCAAGGTCGAGGATCCCGAGGAACTGATCGAGAAAACAGTCCACCTGGCCAATATCGCGCGCAAGGAGGGTATGCTCGCCCTGGAAAACGAGGAAGTAGAGAACGAATTCCTCGACGAAGGCATCAAAATGCTGATCGATGGCAACAGCAACGAAGTCATCAGTGCGGTCATGAACAAGGATCTGCAGCAGACCATCGACCGTCACAAGTGGGGTGCCAAGGTGTTCGAAGCGACCGGCGATGTGGCGCCGGCCATGGGCATGATCGGTACCCTGATCGGCCTGGTACAGATGCTCTCGGCTATGGACGACCCCAAGTCTATCGGCCCTGCCATGGCGGTGGCCCTGCTGACCACGCTCTACGGCGCCATGCTGGCCAATATGGTGGCAATGCCGATCGCCGATAAGCTCAAACTGCGCAAGGACGACGAAGGACGCATCAAGTCGATGTGTATCGACGGCGTGCTGGCGATCCAGGAAGGCCAGAACCCCCGCATCATCGAATCGATGCTCAAGACCTACCTCGATCCGGCGAAGCGCAACAATGAATCCAGCGGCGGTGAGGCCGAGGCCGCGTAATGTCCGCCCAGGCAAATACCGCCA
Source organism: uncultured Halioglobus sp. (assembly GCA_964351485.1). Taxonomy (GTDB): domain Bacteria; phylum Pseudomonadota; class Gammaproteobacteria; order Pseudomonadales; family Halieaceae; genus Marimicrobium. The sequence continues at coordinate 6,218 of CAYGOX010000124.1, read as the reverse complement.
TCCCCGAGGACGAAGGCGCCCCAGGCACACCGGCATGGATGGCGACTTTCGCCGACCTCATGTCGCTGCTCATGTGCTTCTTCGTCCTGCTTCTTTCCTTTTCGGAGATGGACCTGCAAAAGTACAAGCAGGTCGCCGGCTCGATGAAAAACGCCTTTGGCGTCCAGAACCAGACCAAGGTCATGGACATCCCCAAGGGCACCAGCATCATCGCCCAGGAATTCAGCCCGGGTAAGACCCAGCCAACGATGATCGAGACAGTCAACCAGTTCACGATTGAAACCACGCATAAATCCTTGCGCGTCGGTAACCCAGAGGCTCCCGATATCAAGACACTGGACGACGAAAAGACCAAAGAGTTGCTCGACGATCAAATGGCATTCCTCATCGCGCAGACTGCCGCGGATGCGGCAAACCTGAAAGCGGTTCTGGAGAAAGAAATCGAGGCAGGGATGATCGACATTGAGCACGAAGGTCGCCAGATCATCATCCGCATTCGGGAACGCGGATCGTTCGCGTCGGCGTCCGACCAGTTATCCGCGGACTTCATTCCGGTGATGGCCTCTATCAGGGAATCCCTGCAGGACATCAGGGGCAAGATCTCGATCGAGGGGCACACCGACAACATCCCGATTTCCACGGCCAGGTTCAGCTCCAACTGGTCGCTGTCCGCCGCACGCGCTCTGCGCGTACTGCAGGAACTCCTGATCGGCAACGTCCTCGATCAGGATCGCTTCATGCTGGTGGGGCTGGCCTCAAGCATTCCATTCAAACCCAACGACACCTCGGAGAATCGCGCGGCCAACCGCCGGGTTGAAATTCTCATCCGCCAGGGCTTCCACGAGATCGCCAACAGTCCCGACCTCGAGGCACTGCAGGCGGGCAAAGCCGCAGCACCGGCCGCGCTGGGCTCGGACACGCCGCCGCCTGTGGCCGATCTTGCCACCGGCGAAGGCTAGAGGCTCAATGCGATGAAAGGAAAAAAGGAAAGGCGCAGCTATTTCCGGATCGACGATGTCATCGGCCTCAGCTACGAGATTGTCGATGAGGAACAGCCGGTGGAGGCGGAAGAAACGCTCTCCCCCGACGAACTGCTTGCCCGGCAGCTGCGGGAGATCGATTTCGAACTGAATCGCGCCACCAACCTGGTGTGGCAGGTCAGTCCCGCCATCGCCAACGCCATCGGCATTCTCAATAAAAAAATGGCGCTATTGGCCAGGCACTACTCGCAGCAGGGCGCGGCCCTGCCCGAGCACTGCGAAGAGTACAAAGCAAACATCAGCGGCAGCGGAATGTCCTTCCGAAGCACCGAGGCACTGGAGATCGGAACACTGCTGCGGGTGTCCGCCGTACTTAAACCCTCTAACATCGAAGTCAACTTCAATGCCGAGGTTGTGGGTTGCGACAAGGTACAGGACATGCCGACGATCCTGTTCCTGCTGCGCATCAAGCTGCTGGACGACGAGTTTGCCGCCCGGGAGCAATTGGTACAGCACGTCGTCCAGAAACAATCCCTGCTGCGATCCATGCGCAAGCAGGCAGCCGATTCCCTGCCGGAGGTACCACCGGCAGACTACGCGTGATCGTCTATCCGGCGACCCTTGCGCTGCAGTTCCTGGTCTTCTTCATCATCACGCGCCCGTCGTTGTTCCTCGGGGTTGCGCTTCTTCGGTTTTCGATCGCTGGCCGGGGCGACCCGGTTCACGCCTGACATCGGGCCCACGTTGCCGGGCCGCAGTGGATCCACCATAGTTCTACTCCCGCGGGTGCAAAGGACCCGCTTCTATCAAACGCCGGTAGCGGCGGTGGAATTGCTGCGCAGAACATCGAACTGTTGAATTCGGTCATTGGCGGCGCCATCGGCCGACGCCATGACCACGATAACGACACGCCTGTTCCGCGCCCTGGCGATTTCATTGTCGTTGGTGGCTATTGGACGGTTTTCCCCATAACCGATTGACGCAAGACGCGCGGGATCGACGCCGTTCTCCTCAAACAGGCGTACGACCGCCGCGGCTCGTGCCGAAGACAATTCCCAGTTCGACGGGTACGTCGCGGTACTGATCGGGCGATCATCGGTAAACCCTTCAACGTTTACCCGGTTGGGAAGGTCCGAGAACATCGTTGCGAGCTGGCGCAACAGCGGCAGGGCCTCGGGAATCAGTTCAGACTTGCCGCTGTTAAACAGCAGACTGGACTTGATCTCGATTTCGAGCCAGAACTGGTTGCGTTTGATATTGACGATATCGCTATCAATCCATTCATCCATGCCCTGTTCAATGTCCCTGGACACCTCATCGATCTGCGTCTCGGCCGCGCTCAGCATCTCCTCAACCGGGTTGGCTTCCTCCGGCTCAGGTTCCGGCGCGGCCTCGGGTTCTGGGCTTGCGTTTGTCTGGTAAATCTCACGCAAGGGCGCAATAAATGCCTGAGAAACTCCGCTGGCGTCATTGAAAGGATGGGGTAGCAGCGATGGTTCCGGTAACAGTGGCGCCGGGACAGGCGATTGCAGGTTGGGACGCGGCTGCTTGAAGGCACTGACCATCGCATCTGACAGTACGCGGTACTTATCGACGTTTACCGAAGAGATTGAATACATGACCACGAAAAACGCAAAGAGCAGCGTGATGAAGTCTGCATAAGACACCAGCCAGCGGTCGTGGTTCGCTGTTTCTTCGAAATGCCTTCGCTTGCCCACCGGCCGCCAACCCTAGGACTGGAAACTCTGCAGTTTGCTCGATATCGCCATGGGGTTCTCTCCCTCGGCGATCGAGACCATGCCCTCGAGCACCATCTCGTGGTACTGCGTTCTCTCGCTGCAAATCGACTTGAGCTTGTTGGACATGGGCAGGAAGATAAAGTTGGCAAAGCCGACACCGTAAATGGTGGCCACAAACGCAACTGCGATACCCGGCCCCAGGGCCGAGGGATCTGCGAGGTTGTTCATCACCTGGATGAGACCCAGGACAGCACCGATGATACCGATTGTCGGCGCGTATCCGCCCATGGCGTCATAGACGCGGGCGGCGTTGAGTTCGGCGGTCGCAATGCTGTCGATCTCCACTTCGAGTATCTTGGCGATCTCACCGGGCTCGCTGCCATCGATCAGCAATCGCAGGCCCTTGCGGGCGAACGGATCGCCTTCCTTGCTGGCTGCATTCTGCAGACCCAGCAGACCTTCCTTGCGTGCCACCCGACTCCAGCCCACGATTTTTTTTCGCATCGCCTCGGCGTCAGTGCGCGGCGGCATGAATACCCAGCCGGCCCGTTTGAGCCCCTGCAGAAAGACCTTTTGGGGCATCTGCAACAACGTGGCACCGAGCGTTCCCCCCAACACGATCACAAACGCCGCCAACTGGATCAACGAGTCTGTTGTCCCACCCTCGAGCAGGTTGCCACCCACCACGGCAGCCAGGGACAGGATGATACCTGCCAGCGAGAGCCTGTCGATCGTGCGCGGCGAAGAAGCCATCAGGAAACGATACCTCTCACTCGTGCCACTGCTCAGCGGTCTGGCGCAGTCGCGCCAGTGCCTGACCGTGAATATGCGATACACGTGATTCAGAAACGCCCATCACCTCGCCGATTTCCTTGAGGTTCAGTTCCTCGCCGTAGTAGAGCGACATCATCAGCGCCTCGCGTTCCGGCAGTGAGCCGATGGCGCTGACCAGTTGCTGCTTGAGACTGCCATCTTCGAGTTGCGCCAGCGGATCGGGTTCTTCCGACTCCACTCCCAGTGGATCATCGTCGAGCGAGGTAAGGCGGCTGTAGGACAATTCCCGGCTCTGCTCACGGTATTCCTCCAGCGTGAGACCGAGTTCCTCGGCAACCTCGGAGTCTGTGACCGTGCGGCCGTGGCGCGCCTCCAGCGTCGAGATCGCCTCGCCGACGCGTTTCATGTTCTGCTGCACAGAACGCGGCATCCAGTCGTTGCGCCGGACCTCGTCCAGCATGGCGCCCTTGATCCTGATTCCCGCATAAGTGGAAAAGCTGGCTCCCCGGGACGCATCGTAAGTGGAACTGGCCTGGATCAGGCCGATCACGCCGACCTGCATCAGGTCGTCCAGTTCCACTGAAGGCGGCAGCTTGGCAATCAGGTGTAACCCGATTTTCTTGACCAGCGGGAGATACTCCTCGACAAGCTGATCGTTGTTGCCCGCCTGGTTCTGGGCGTAGACAGTGGCCTCGATCACGTTATGGCTCCTATCGGATTACTGCTGTTTTGTATGAGTCGCTCAATGAAGAAGCCCAGCTTGCCCGTATCGGGCGTGGTTCCACCGGTACTCCTGCTGTCGATCTGTTCTGCCAGCCGCTGCAGCGCCTTGGCTGAACTGCTGCGCGGATAGAGGTCGACAACGGCGCACTGCTGCTGGACGGCCTTGCACAGGTAGTTATCGCGCGGAATCGCACCGAGGTATCCCAGCGACACGGTAAGGAATCGGGAGGCCACGCGGCTGAGCTTTTCGTAGAGCGCGTGGCCCTGGGCTTCGCTGTCCACCATGTTGGCGAGCAACTGGAACTGTTTTACACCATTGTGCTTGTTGAGCACCTTGATCAGGGCGTAAGCATCAGTGATTGAACTGGGCTCGTCACAAATAACCACGATGATCGACTGGCAGGCGCTGCAGAAAGTGCGCACGCTGGCGTCGATGCCCGCGCCGGTATCAACGATGAGTGTATCGACACTGTCGCCCAGCTCACTGAATGCAGTCACGATGTTGGCGCGCTGTTGCACGTCCAGTGAAGTAAGGTCGGCGATACCCGAAGCCGCCGGCACAATCCGGATACCGCGCGGTCCGTCGAGTAACACCTCCTCCAGCCGCTTTTCACCCGAGAGCACGTGCCTGATATCGTAGGTAGGTCGCAAACCCAGCGCGATGTCCACATTGGCCAGGCCCAGATCGCCATCGAAAAGGACAACGCGACGCCCCTGTCGCGCCATGCTGACCGCGAGATTGACGGCGATATTGGTCTTGCCGACCCCGCCCTTACCGCTGGTCACGGCGATCACATCCATACCGGCCCTGGAGGCCACATCGGCCAGGTTTTGCTCCTGCATCGTCACTTAGTCCTTACCCTGTTGACACTCGCTGTCAGCGAATCCTGCAGCGTCTGATAGAGACTGGTCGGCTTTTCAGCCACCAGGTCGACTGCCCTGTCGATTAGCGCATCGGCGCCGGCCGGCACCATATCCTGCGGCACCTTCTGGCCTGTGCCGAAATAGGCCAGCGGCAAATCACAACGAATCGCGGTTTCCACGACATTTCCCAGTTCCACCGCCTCGTCAAACCGGGTCACGATCACACCCGCCAGATCGGCAGCGCCGAACGCGGTCGCCACCTGCTGCAGCACGCGGCTCGAACTGGTGGCCGAAAGCACCAGGCAGCGCTTGATCGCATAACCGGTCGCTGTCAGCAGGCTGGCCTGCTCGGCAACCTGTGCATCGCGCTGCCCCATCCCCGGTGTATCGATCAACACAAGCTTCTTGTGCTGCAACTGATCCAGCGTCATTCTCAGTTCGCGCTGATCCGTTGCCACGAACAGCGGTACATCCAGGTACTGGGCAAACATCTGCAGCTGTTCCTGCCCACCCACGCGATAGCAGTCAGTGGTTACCAGCGCCAGGTGCTCCTTGCCATGTCGCAATACGAAACGCGCCGCCAGCCGGGCAAGACTTGTGGTTTTCCCCGAACCGGTCGGCCCTATACAGGCGAGAATACCGCCGGTGTCGACCAGGCTGTCCTGGGTGGTCACCCGGAGTCGCTCGCGCAGATAATCCAGCGCCAGGGCCTCGGCGTTATCGACGTCTCCCGTATCGGGCAGTGACGCACTGATACTCCCGGCAAAGGCAGACGATAGACCCAGCGTTTCGAGCCTTTGGCGCAGCGCATCAGCGCGTTGTTTCATGGCCGGGGCATCACCTATGGACACCTTGTCTTGCGCCAGCTCCACACCCGGCTCATTCGCCGGCGCCGGCGGAACTCTCACCAGTGCTTCCTGCGCATCGACCAGTGACAAACCGGGCGACGCCGGGGCCGCAGCGGCACCCGTCTCGGCCTCCTGCGCCAGGCTGGCGATAGCGTCCATATCGACCGCCGCCACCATTTCCACCTGGTCGCCAACGCGCTTGTTCGACAGGATCACGGCCTCGGGGCCCAGCGCACTCCTCACCTGCGCCATGGCTCCGCGGCTGTCTTTGTCGACAAAGCGTTTTATTT
>CAYGOX010000123.1:6071-10220 GCA_964351485.1 uncultured Halioglobus sp. | reverse complement strand
GAATCTCACCTACCTGGTGCTGGACGAGGCCGACCGCATGCTCGACATGGGGTTTCGCGACGATGTGCTGCGCATCGCAGCAGCGTGCAGCGACACGCGCCAGACCATGATGCTCTCCGCAACGCACGGGCATGGGGGCGGCCAGAATCTCGCCGCCACCTTGCTGCGCGTCCCGGAAGTTGTGATGCTCAAGGAAAGACAGCAGGCGCACAGCACAATAGAGCACCGACTCATCCTGGCCGACAGCGAGGAACACAAGGACCGGTTGCTGGTCGCGCTGACCACCGGTGACGAGTTCAAACGACTGCTGGTGTTTGCCAATAAACGGTCGACCGCAATCCGCCTGGCCAATCTGCTCAAGGAACATTCCGTCCGCTGCGCCGCGCTGCACGGCGATCTGCGCACCGAACAGCGCAAGCAGGTGGTCGCGCAATTTCACGACAACAAGTTTGACGTGCTGTGCGCCAGCGACGTGGCGGCACGCGGTCTCGACCTCAAGGCGGTGGACGGGGTGATCAACTACGACATGCCGCGCAGCGGCGACGACTACACACACCGCACCGGAAGAACCGGTCGCGCCGGCGCCGCCGGAGTCGCAATCACCCTGCTGGTGGCCCGCGAGTGGAACCTGATGATCAGCATCCAGCGCTACCTGGGCATCACGTTTGACCGACAGACAGTACCCGGCCTGAAAGCCCGCTACAGCGGCCCGAAACAACGCAAATCGGATGGCCGGGCAGCGGGCAAGAAGAAAAAGCCCAAGACAAAATCGGCAAAAAACGCACGCCCGGCAAAACGCAAACCGGCGCGAGCGCGCCCGGGGAAGTCCGGCAAGAGCAACGCTTCCAACGACGGTTTCGCGCCCCTGAAGAAAAAGTAGCGCCACCGGCAAACCTGCCCGGGAGCGAGAGATTGCGGTAGACTCCGTCCTCCCGGATTCACGCCATAGACGCCGACCATGAGCAACCCGCTACTCGAACAACACCTGCTGCCACCCTTTTCGCGCATTCTCCCGGAACACGTGGAGCCGGCCATTACCGAACTGATCGCGCGCAACAAGACGCAGATCGACGCGCTGCTGGACGAACACGAGACCTACACCCGGGAGAATTTGCTACTCCCCATCGAGGCACTTGAGGACGAGCTGGCACAGGCGTGGTCACCCGTGTCCCACCTCAACAGTGTCAGGAACAGCGACGAACTGCGTGCGGCCTACAATGCCTGCCTGCCGCTGCTATCGGAGTACGGCACCTGGCTGGGACAGCACCGGAAACTGTTCGAGGCCTATCGCCAGCTGCGCGACAGCGATGCCTACGCGGGCTATGAAGCGGGCCAGCAGAAAGCTATCGACAACGCGCTGCGCGATTTCCGCCTGGCCGGCGTCGACCTGCCAGCCGAGCAACAGGCGCGCTACGCACAGATCAAGCAGCGCCTGTCCGAGCTCGGCAGCAAGTTTGGCGAAAACGTCCTGGACGCCACCAACGCCTGGCGCCGCGAGGCCACCGAGGAGGAGCTGGACGGTCTTCCGGGCACCGCACTGGCCAGTGCCCGCGAAGCCGCGCGCGCTGAGGGACTCGACGGCTACCTGATCACCCTGGATTACCCGTCCTATGCACCAGTACTGATGTACTGCCACAATCGCGCCCTGCGCGAGGAAATCTACACGGCCAACGCGACGCGCGCTTCAGACCAGGGGCCTGACGCCGGCAAATGGGACAACGCACCGCTGATCGATGAGACACTGCAACTGCGGCACGAGCTGGCGCAGGTCCTGGGCTTCGAACACTACGCGGACTATTCGCTGGCGACCAAGATGGCCCAGCAACCGGAACAGGTTCTGGATTTCCTGCACGACCTGGCAGAGCGCTCGCTGCCGCAGGCGCGGCAGGAGTGGCAGGCGCTGGTCGAGTTCGCCGCGGACGAAGACGGACCCAGCCCCCTGCAAGCCTGGGATGTGGGTTATTACAGCGAACGCCTGCGCCAGGCGCGCTACGCAGTATCGCAGGAAGATATCCGGCCCTACCTGCCGGTCGACCGGGTCCTGCCCGGCCTGTTCGAGGTCGCGCAGCGGCTGTACGGCATCACTATCGAACCGGAAGCGGACATTGACTCCTACCACGAGGATGTCCAGCTGTTTACAGTCAGCCACAGCGGCGAGCCGGTCGCGCGTTTCTACCTCGACCTCTACGCGCGGGCACACAAGCGCGGGGGCGCGTGGATGGACGACTGCCGCATCCGGCGCGAGGTACGCAACGGTGTGCAGCTCCCGGTGGCCTACCTGGTCTGCAACTTTACCGCCCCGGTGGGCGATTCGCCCTCCCTGCTCACGCACAACGAACTGACCACGCTGTTCCACGAGTTCGGCCACGGCCTGCACCACATGCTCACGCGCCAGACGGTCGCCGCGATCTCCGGCATCAACGGGGTGGCCTGGGATGCGGTCGAGCTGCCCAGCCAGTTCCTGGAGAACTGGTGCTGGGAACCCGAGGCGCTGGCGTTTATCTCCGGCCATCACGAAACGGGCGAGCCGATTCCGGGCGCGCTGCTGGAAAAAATGCTGGCGGCGCGCAACTTCCAGTCCGCCATGGGCATGGCCCGGCAGCTGGAATTCGCGCTGTTTGATTTCCGCCTGCATTGCGAATCACACCTGAATGAATTTACTTCGGTCCAGGCGCTACTGGACGAGGTGCGCAGCGCGGTCAGTGTGGTCCCGGCACCGGCCTTCAACCGGTTCCAGACCTCCTTCTCCCACATCTTCGCGGGCGGCTATGCGGCGGGCTACTACAGTTACAAGTGGGCCGAAGTACTGTCGGCGGATGCCTTCTCGCGTTTTGAGCAGGAGGGTATTTTCAACGCTGCGACCGGGGAGGCGTTCAAGCGCGAGATACTGGAAACCGGGGGCTCGCGCGATCCGATGGACACCTTCGTGGCCTTCATGGGCCGCGAACCCACCACGGATGCGCTACTGCGCCACAGCGGAATCGGCGGCTAGGGCGCCGATTCCTCACCTAGGCGCCACAGGGCACAGCCGCGCTGACCGGGGCCGGAGGCCACGCACAGCTCGACTTCTCTCAGGTCGTCGTCGGCCGCATCCGCAATCAGCCGCTGCAGCAGGTAGCGGGAAAACTCTTCCACCGTGGCGTTGCGGATAGGCAGCACCTGCGTGTCCTTGCGCAGAAAAGTCATCTGGTCGTCGGCAAAGGTGACGCGGTAGGAGTCACCCGCTTCCTCGATGACCTGGTAGGGCGATTCACCGGCGAGCAGCATGTATTCGTCGAGTGAATCGCACAACGTTTTCAGGCGTGTCTTGTACACGTTGTAATCCGCCGAGAAACCGTTGTGCCCCATGGGCGCCACGATGCGCGCCGACACCGAATAGTTGTGTCCGTGCAGGCGCTCGCGCTCGGTCGCGGAAAAAATGGTGTAATGAGCCGCCGAAAACTTGTGGCTCTCCTTGTCGATATACAGTGTTGTTAGCTGCTCCATGCAGCGCAGTGTAACGTATGCCCTGACTTGACGTCACCGGCGAAATCCAACAGTCTGGTGCGCTCGCCGCCACCCGGCGGCATCTGGCAATAACACGGGCGGGACAAGGGTATGAAAGCAGCAATCATCACCGGGGCGAGCGTCGGTATCGGAAGCGCAACGGCAGCCCGTTTCGTGGCCGATGGCTACTCGGTGTTCAACCTGTCGCGCCGTCCCAGCACGGTCGACGGTGTACAGAACCTTGCCTGTGACCTGTCCAGTACCGAATCCATCAGCGCCGCCTGCGAGTCGCTCGCAGCCGAGCTGACCGACCAGACGCAAATCGCACTGATCCACAACGCCAGCCAGATGCGCAAGCACTCCGCCACCGACTGCGACAGCGACGATCTGCGCGCGGTACTGGAGACCAACGTCGTCGCCGTGAACGCCCTGAACCAGGCACTGCTGCCGCTCATGGGCGAACACAGCAGCGTGCTGTACGTGGGATCGACCCTGTCAGAAAAAGCGGTGGCCGGATCGTTCAGTTACGTGACCAGCAAGCATGCGCAGCTGGGTATGATGCGCGCCACCTGCCAGGACCTGATGGGCAGTGGTATTCACACGGCAATGATCTGCCCCGGTTTCACCGACACCGAAATGCTGCGCACTCACCTGGGCCCCGAC
>CAYGOX010000123.1:0-6061 GCA_964351485.1 uncultured Halioglobus sp. | reverse complement strand
GTAGCGGCTTCCATCGCCAGCATGAACGCCTTCAACCGCCTGATTGCACCGGATGAAATTGCCGCGCTGATCCACTGGGCGCACCACAATCCGGTCATCAACGGCGCGGTACTGCACGCCAATCTCGGCCAGAAGGAAAGCTGATGTCACCACTCGCGCGGCTGAGGGAACGCCGGGAGCGCACGTTTATCGTGCTCGCGGGCATCTTCCTGTGTGCCATGACCCTGCTCAACGTGATCGGCATCACCCGCTTTGTGCAGCTCGGTCCGATGGCACTCGCGGTCGGCGTACTGCCCTACCCTCTCACCTTCCTCTGCACCGACCTGATCTGTGAATTGTATGGCAAGGCCAGGGCCAATTTCCTCGTCACCGTTGGCCTGGGCCTGAATGTCTTTATCCTGCTGGTGCTGACGCTGGGCAACCTGATGCCCTCGGTCCCGGCCGAGACCATGCCGCCGTGGCAGGTCATACAACTGGCCGCGCCGGTGGCCCTGCCCAACGGCGAGATCGTGCAGCAGAGTATCGGGCTGTACCAGCTGATCTACGCGACAACCTCCGGCGCTGTCTTCGCCTCGATGCTCGCCTACATCGCCGCGCAGTACTGCGACGTCCAGCTCTTTCACTTCTGGAAGCGCGTCACGAAGGGGAAGCATCTCTGGATACGCAACAACTTCAGCACACTCATGAGCCAGATGGTCGACTCCATCATGGTAATCGCCGTGACCTTCGGCGCGGCCTTCATGCGCGGTGAGATGACCTTCCAGGCCCTGCTCGTGCTGATCGGCAGCAACTATTTGTTCAAGGCCACGGTGGCACTGCTGGACACCGGCCCGCTCTACATCCTGGTGCACTACCTGCGCGGTTACCTGCAACTCGAGCCGGGACAAACTGTCTTTTCGGCCGACGAAGAAGCGGCCGCCGCGGCAACCTGACGCCGTGCTGACAAGTAAACTGCCCCAGGTCGGCACGACGATATTCACAACCATGTCCGCGCTGGCCAGACAGTGCGATGCGCTCAACCTGTCGCAGGGATTTCCCGATTTCGACGCACACCCCGATCTCAAGGAGGCCATGCAGCGCCACGTCGCCGCCGGCCACAACCAGTATGCGCCCATGGCGGGCGAACCGGCCCTTCGCGAGGCTATCGCGGCGCAGCTTGTGCGCAATCGTTCGGTTACCTGCGATCCGGAAAACGAAATCACAGTGCTCCCCGGTGCGACCGAGGGCATTTTCTGCGCGATCATGGCCACGCTTAACAGCGGCGACGAGGCGATCGTGTTTGATCCCTGCTACGACAGTTACGAACCGGCTATAGCCCTGGCCGGCGCCAGGGCAGTGCACATTCCCCTGGCACTACCCCATTTCGCAGTAGACTGGGAGCGGGTGGAGCGCGCCATCAACCGGCGCACGCGGATGATCATCATCAATTCGCCGCACAACCCGACCGGGAGCATCCTCAGTGCCGACGACCTGGCGCAACTGGAACACCTGGCCGAAAAACACGATCTGCTGGTGGTCAGCGACGAAGTCTACGAGTACCTCGTGTACGACGGCGCAATCCATCACAGCGTGCTCCAGTATCCGGCGCTGCGCGAACGCAGTTTCGCCCTGTATTCCTTTGGCAAAACCTACAGCGTAACCGGCTGGAAAACGGGCTACTGCGTCGCGCCCCCTGCCCTGACACGGGAGCTGCGCAAAGTGCACCAGTTCGTCTGCTTTGTCGCGGTAACGCCGGTGCAGCTGGCCCTGGCCGACTTCATGACAGCGCATCCTGCGTATCCCGCCACGCTGGCAGCGTTTTACCAGGCCAAACGCGACCTGTTCTGCGCGGGCCTGGCCGATTCCCGGTTTTCAGTCACCCCCAGCGCCGGCACCTACTTCCAATTGCTGGACTATAGTGAATTGACCGATACGCTCGACGAGACACTCGCCCGGCAGTGGACGCGCGATCATCGCGTCGCCTCGATCCCGGTATCGGTATTCTACGATCAACCGCCCGACCAGCACGTCCTGCGCTTCTGTTTCGCCAAGAATGACGATGTGCTCAGAGCGGCAACGGAGCGACTATGCGCGATTTGAACGTCTCACTCATCCAGTGCGAGCTGGCCTGGGAGGCACCTGCGGATAACCGCCGCCAGATCGGCGAGATTATCGAATCGCTGGGTCCGACAGACCTGATCGTCCTGCCGGAAATGTTTACCACCGGCTTTTCCATGAAGGCGCTTCGCAACCTGGAGGAACCCGGTGGCGAAACGCAGCAGTGGATGCAGGCCATCGCCCGCGAGCGCGATTGCGCAGTGACCGGCAGCATCGCCGTATCCGAAGGCGACAAGGCCTACAACCGCATGCTGTTCGCAACGGCCGATTCAGTCGTTCACTACGACAAGCGCCACCTGTTTGCCTACCTGGGCGAACACCGCCGGTACGCGGCGGGCGACCGCCGTGTCGTCACGACTTTCAGGGGCTGGCGCATCTGCCTGCAGGTTTGCTATGACCTGCGCTTCCCGGTTTTCTGTCGCAATCGCGACGACTACGACCTGCTGCTGTTCGTGGCCAACTGGCCGGGCAGTCGCGCGCTGCACTGGCGTTCACTGCTGCAGGCGCGGGCGATCGAGAACCAGAGTTGTGTGGTGGGTGTGAACCGGGTCGGCGCCGACGCCAACGGGCTCACGTATACCGGCGACAGCCTCGCCGTGGGCGCGGACGGCACCCTGTTGCTGGATTGCGGGCAGAAAAAAAACGCCGCCCAGGTAACCCTGGACGGCGCTTTTCTTGAACAGTATCGCGGCGAATTTCCCTTTCAGTCCGACGCCGACGACTTTCAGTTACTGGACTAGCCGCTTACTCTTCGTATTCGACTTCCAGCGTCGCCATCACGCGACGGTTTTCAGCGCGACCCGCTTCGGTGTCGTTGCTCTCTACCGGACGCGATTCGCCGTAGCCGCGCGGCATCAACCGGCTGCGCTCAATACCGTGCTGGGTGACCAGGTGATCAACCACGGCCTGTGCGCGGCGTTGTGACAATCCCTGGTTATAGTCAGCAGGGCCTACGCTGTCGGTGTGACCCTCGACTTCAACCTGTACGTCCTGGAAGCGCTTGAGGAATGCGGCCAGTTCGCTCAGATCGTCGAAGTACTGGGTCTGGACCCGTGACGAGTCGAACGCGAAGTTCACCTTGAGCTTGATGGAGGCAACCTGAGCAACGGCCAGGGGGCAACCGTCAGCGTCTACACGCGTACCGGCGGGTGTGCCCGGGCAGCGGTCGCGGTCGTCGTAAACGCCGTCACCGTCCGAATCAACCGGACCGGCAGCAGCGACAGGCGCGGCGGCAGCCACATCACCGAGGTAGAAGCTCAGTGCCGCGGAAACCAGGACGTCCGTCTCGTTCTCATCGACGCTGTAGATGGCGCGCGACTCGAGGCGTGCACCAACCCGGTCATTGAACATCCAGCGTACGCCTACACCGCCGTTCAACGTGGTTTCGACTGTATCGAAGTTGTCTGCGTCCAGTTCGATTTCACCGGCACCGAAGGCCAGGTAGGGACGCAGGGTGTCGGGCTCGCCGACATAGTACAGGCCGCCGATCTGCCAGGTGGTCACATCGGTATCGACGCCATTGTCGTACTGGGTCTCATCGTGGGCCACGAAGACCTCGGCCGACCAGTTGTCGGTAAAGGCGTACTCGGCGCCCAGGACGGGTGTGCCATTGTCATCGGGCTCCAGGCCAAAGACGTTCCGGTCGAAGTACCAGTAGCCATAACCGGCATTGATGGTAATGGGCAAATCGGCCGACGCCGGTGCGGCGAAGGCGGCGAGCGAGAGGCATACGGCTGCGGAGGCCGATATCAGATGGGATTTCATTCTTGTATTACTCCAGTGCGTAATGGGCAGTTACACTGCTAATGATAGCACTGCTTGTCAATGCGCAAGTACCCCATTTCAGTGAAATTTCCACTTGCGCGGCGCCCTGTGCACCGCTCTGCGCGCTACCAGCCCATGATCTCTTTCACGAACGGGATCGATACCGCCCGCTTGCGTACCAGCGACGCCTCGGCGAGCTGATCCAACACCGCAAGCAGCTGTTCGAGGCCGCGTGGCGCGCGACTGACAATATAGGACGCCACCGCCGGGGACAGCGTCATGCTCCTGGCGGCGCCGCGCAGCGCCAGGATGGCCGCCTTGGCCTCGTCGTCCGGCTCGGGCAGCGCGTAGACCACCCCCCAACCCAGGCGTGAACGCAGATCCTCCAGGCCCACCCCCAGGGCTCGGGGCGCGACATTCGCCGCCAGCAGCAGCGCGCAACCGCCGGCGCGGGCCGCGTTGAACAGGTGAAACAGGGCCTCATCCCACTCCGGCCGACCCGCCACCGCCTGCAGCTCGTCCAGGCACAGTCGTTGCCGGTTTTGCGCCCCCTGGAGAACCTCGGCCGGGTCGTAGTCAACCAGCTGGCCCAGCGGCAGGTAGAGGGTGTTCTGGCCATCGAAGTTAGCGGCGGCCTGCAGCAGGTGTGTCTTGCCGACCCCCGAAGGGCCGTGGAGATAAATCAGCGGCTCGCCCTGCGAAACTAGCTGCTCGCGCACCGCGCGCACCACCGGCGCGGCCGCCGGGTGAACAAAAAAATTGTCGAAGGTGGCGGAATCAGGCAGCCCGACGGGAAGTGTCAGCTGATCGGGTGGTAACGCTTGTCCGGCCATCGCCTAATTGCGCCAGCGGTAATTCAGCGCATACCCGGAATCGAGGCTTTGCTCGGGCACGAGTTTGTCGTTCAACTCGACGATATTGGACAGGCTGCTCGCGCTGGCCCGGGTCGAGAGCAACAGCGTCAGGCGATCGCCCTGGACACGCTCCACACTGGCGGCCGCGATCGGTTCCAGCGAACGCACCCAGCGGATGACGGCCGCGTAATCGGCATACTCGAAAACACCGCTGACCAACATGCGCACCGGCTGCAGTTCCCCGCTCGCCGGGGTGATCGCGTAGCGCGATGCCATACTGTCGGCCACCAGGTCTGCGCCAGCCTCAAACACAGCGTCTGCAGGGCCGGTGCGCCGGCCGGCTGTCAGGCGGTCGTCGGCAAAATCGTAGTTCCAGTCGACGCTTAAGGTACCGTCGCGCTGCGCGGTGGCCCGGCCTATCACAATATTGTCCACCGCGTAGCGCTCAGAGGCGGCCGCGACACGCGCCCGATCCCGGCTCCAGGCGTCGGCGGGGCGCAGGGCGGCACTGTCCTTGAGATCATGGAGCGGCAGCTGCAGCACCAGGCCGCGACGGGAAAAGGCTGCCTTGACCGCTTCGATCAACTCCGCGTCGGTTTCCTCGCTGAGAAACCGTTGCCGATTATCCTGTTGCAGGACCACCCAGCCCAGCACCGGCGGACGGTTTGCTGTCCACAGGGGCGCGCCGGATTCGCGCACGAGCCGCGTGACATAGTCGGCGTCAAACTCGATGCGCGCCCACGGATTCTCGGAGCCGGGACGTTCGAGGTAGGCGTAGGTCTGGACCCTTGACCGGGCGCCGCGCATAGCCTGCGCGACCGACGGCTGTTGCAGAACACCCGCTGAACCCGAGACCTTGACCACTACCTGAGCCAGGGCGTCCTGCGCCGCGCTCGACAGGGCCTGCTCGGAGCGATCGGCTACCGGGACCCGGGCGGCATACAGGTCGGGGACTACGGCGGCCCGGACCGGCAGGCAGAGCAGCAGGCAAATCAGGACAAGGCCGGCGGACAGGCGGATTGGCAGCACAATTCCTTCCCAGGGGGCAGATGGCGGAGCGCGCATTGTACCAGTACTGGCCAGAAAAATAGCAACTGGCCCGTGCGCTACACGGCCCGGCAAGTTACACTAGCGCCCCTTTCCCGGGGCACCGCTACGGATCACCTGCATGAGCGAAAATGACGAGTCTTCGGCACTGAGTTACCAGGACGCGGGCGTCAATATCGACGCCGGAAACGCGCTGGTCGAACGCATCAAGGGCGTGACAGCACGCACCAGCCGACCCGAAGTGCTCGGCGGCCTCGGCGGCTTCGGCGCGCTGTGTGAAATCCCTGCGGGCTACCGGC
>CAYGOX010000122.1:8960-10273 GCA_964351485.1 uncultured Halioglobus sp. | reverse complement strand
TACGGCGCTCCTGCTGCGGCAGGATCGCGGCAATGTCCGTCAGGTCGCACAGGTTCTCACCGGGCGTCAGCGTCGCCATGTCATAGCGCACGCCGCCGGCGGTAATGGTCCCCGGCGTACAGTTGTCGACACGGAAATCGTCACCGCCCCGCTCACTGTGGTTACCGCCTATCCAGCCGCGGTCTCCCCCCAGCAGTGAGTCGTTGTCGGTCCAGTACATCGACAGCAACCCGTTACCGCCGTTCCAGTCCGTCCCGGCCGTGAGGGTCGCTTCGCGAGTGTCGTAGGGATCAGACGTACCGTATTTCGCGGTGAACTCGACGCCATCGAACTCGCGGCGCGTGACGAAGTTGATCACGCCGCCGACCGCGTCGGAGCCGTACAGCGCCGAGGCCCCGTCGGGGATCACGTCAACACGATCGAGCACGGCCGGGGGAATGACCGAAGGGTCCGGCGACACCTGCTGAAACCCCGCGCCCGGCAGGCGCATATTGTTGATCAGCACCAGCGTGGTGGAGGCACCCGAGGCACCCAGGTCACGAATATTGGGGCGGTTGATCGGCGAGCCGAGGTTGGTCGTGGGCACGGGCACTGTGCCGAAGAAATTGGTGATCTGGGGCACCCGCGCCAGCAGGTCATTCGTGGAGGTCACGCCGGTCACCTCGATAGCCTCGCGGTCCATGACCACGACGTTGGTGCCGGTGGGCGCGATACCGCGGATCAGCGTGCCGGTCGCGGTAACGATCACCTCTTCCAGGGGGCCGGGGGCCTTCGCATCCGCTGTCTCCTCGCTATACGCCGGCAGCGACAGCACTATCAGCGCTACACTACCGGCAAGCCGCATGACGGGTCGGATGCTGCCGCCGGATCGACCGGGGAATCGGTTCATCGCGCACTCTCCCATATTTTGATTATACAATTGGATAATTATTGGGTTTGCATCATACTCAGTCCTCTACACCGAAGCAACGGGAGTTTCTTTCCACATGAAGACCCACCACGCAGCTCGCACCTCCGCGCACCAGCGACGCCGGTGCTGCGCTGGCTGGCTGCTGGCTGCCAGCCTCTTTATCGCTACTGTCGCGCAGGCGGCGCCGCAGGCGCCACTCCCGCTGTGGCCCGGGCGCGCCCCGGGCAGTGAGCACTGGACGCAGGTTGAAGTCGAGTCGCTGGACCTGCTGCCGCACCGGGTGGTGCGCAATATTGTCCAACCCACGCTGACACCCTACCCCGCCCCACGGGACGGGAACACGGGGATGGCGGTGGTCATCGCCCCCGGCGGCGGCTTCAAGTTTCTCTCAATCGACAGCGAG
>CAYGOX010000122.1:705-8950 GCA_964351485.1 uncultured Halioglobus sp. | reverse complement strand
CGCACTGGCTGAACGCGCGCGGCATCAACGCGTTCCTGCTCAAGTACCGGACCGATGAAACCCCCGCCAGCGAGGCCATCATGACCATTCAACTGGCGTGGCAGGCCCTGGTCGCAATTCTGCGCGGCTCCGACGGCTACCCGCGACTGCCACAAACGCCGGTCCGTGACCTGGCGATCGCCGACGGCATGGCCGCCGTCGCCCTGGTGAGGCGTCACGCGCACCAGTGGGGTGTGGACGCCTCGCGTATCGGCATCCTCGGTTTTTCCGCCGGGGGCACCGTTGCAACCGGGACAGCACTTCGCGGGCGCGACGAGAGCCGGCCGGACTTTGTCGGCTCGATCTACGGCGTGCCCGACGAATCCACCGTCCCGCCGGATGCGCCGTCGTTGTTCGTGGCAGCCACCGAAGATGACCCGCTCGTGCCGGCCAACCTCGCCCACAACCTGCACTCGGCGTGGCAGTCAGCAGGACGCGACAGCGAACTGGTCATGTACTCGGCCGGCGGCCACGGCTTTGGCATGCAACAATCCGGAACGGACAGCGACCAGTGGATCACCGCGTTCTATCACTGGTTACTGCGCATTCACGGTCTGAAAGCGCAACAATCCAACCCAGTACAGGTCAACCAACATCAAAATGAAGGCTAGACAACTGACTATTTCGCGACTTGCCCTCCTGGGGCTTGTCCTTGCATTCACCGCCTGTGCCGACCAGGAGGATTCCAACGCAACCCGCGAGCCGGACCCGACCACGATTCGCGAAATCGCGCAGGGCAAACTCATCGGCACGCGCGGCCGCGACAATGCCATGGCCTGGTATGGCATACCCTTCGCACAAGCACCCGTGGGCGATCTGCGCTGGCGCGCACCGCGACCCGCACCGGCTTTCTCCGGCACGTTTGAGGCACTGGCTTCCGACAGCCGCTGCCTGCAATTCACCAGCGGTTTCGAGCCAGGCTTTGACGAGGGCGAACTGACCGGTACAGCGGACTGCCTGCACCTGAATGTCTGGGCACCCGCCACCGCGGCCGCGCAACCACTGCCCGTCATGTTCTGGATTCATGGCGGTGGCAACGTGTGGGGCTTCGCCGGGCAGTATGAGTTGGGCGCACTCGCCCAGCAGCAGAACGTTGTCGTGGTGTCGGCCAACTACCGTCTCGGGCCGCTGGGCTGGTTTTCGCTACAGGCGCTGCGCGATACCGCGACAACGCCGCTCGATCGCAGCGCAAACTTCGGGACACTCGATCTGGTCGCCGCGCTCGACTGGGTGCGCGACAACATCGCCGCGTTTGGCGGCGACGCCGGCAACATCACGGTGT
Organism: uncultured Halioglobus sp.; assembly: GCA_964351485.1. Classification (GTDB taxonomy): domain Bacteria; phylum Pseudomonadota; class Gammaproteobacteria; order Pseudomonadales; family Halieaceae; genus Marimicrobium. The sequence continues at coordinate 7,629 of CAYGOX010000122.1, read as the reverse complement.
TCGGCGAGTCGGCCGGTGGATTCAATACCGCGACGCTGCTCGCCTCGCCACTGGCACAGGGCAAGCTGCACCGCGCAATCGTACAGAGCGGCGCCTTCAAGTCCTCGCCGCGCGAGCTCGCAGAAGCACCCACACCCCGCGACGACACCGGGACACGCGCAAGCGCCAACGACCTCGTACATGGGCTGCTGGATGCCGGCGAGTTGCCCACCGGCCTGTCCGACAGCACCGAACTGGCCGCCGCGCTTCGCGCCGTATCGGCAGACACACTCATGCAGCGCTTTCGCGCGCTCCAGGACGGCGCCAGCCTGTTCGGCGGCATCGGCGTTGTCGACCAGATTGAAGATGGTATTGCCATTCCTGCGGGTGGCATCGCCCGGTGGCTGAACGACCCCGAACAACCCTCGCGCGTACCGGTCATGCTCGGCGTCAACCGGGATGAGGCGCTATTGCTCGGCATGGGCGACGACACGCTGACCAACAATCTGTTCGGCATCGTCTTCTGGCCACGCGACGAGGCCTTGTACGCGGCCCACGGGGAGTATCCCAGCCGGCTCTGGTTTGCGCTCGGGGTGTCCGAACCGGCGCGGGCGCTGACAGCGTCGCACCGGGGGCCGGTATACACCTATCGTTTTGACTGGGACGAACAGGGCACGACGTTCTTTACCGACGTGAGCCGCATGGTCGGCGCCAGTCATGCACTGGAGATACCGTTTGTCACCGGCGGGTTCGACGACCGGGTCAGCGATCCACTGGGTGTCTACTTTGGCGAGGACAACAGGCCCGGCAGACTGGCGCTCTCGAGCGCGATGATGTCCTACTGGGCCGAGTTCGCCTACAACGGACACCCGGGCACCGGTCGCGAGCGCAACCTGCCGCAGTGGCAACCGGTCCAGCCCGGCGATCCAGTGCACTCCATGGTCTTCGACACTGCAACCGACGGCGGGATACGCATGGCGCCCACCATTGATACCGCACCCGCCATTCTGGGCGCACTGGCCGACGATGAGCGAATCACTACCACAGCCTCTCGCTGCAAGGTAGCGCGCGGGGCATCGGGCCTGCTGGGTATACTGGGGCCACAGCACGAATCGCTGCAGGCGATGGCGCAGGCCTACTGCCCGGAGGAAAGCAACGAGTGACAGACATACCCGAGAACATTCCGCCGCCTGAAGGCACGCGGGCGGCCCAGAAACGCGAAACGCGCCAGAAAATCCTGGAAGCCGCGCTGCAGGAATTTTCCGAAAAGGGTTTCGACAGTGCCAGCGTGCGCGATATCGCCTCGCTGGCCGGCGTAAACCACGGCCTGATCAAGTATCACTTCCAGGGCAAGGAAGCCCTGTGGAAAGCCGCGGTGGATTTCCTGTTCGAACGCCTGGACGAGGAAATGACCGAACCCGACAGCGTCACCTCGCTACCGAGGCCGGAACGCATCCGCCTGTGGATTCACCGTTACGTGCGCTACTGCGCGCAACACCCCGAGCACGCGCGCATCATGGTGCATGAATCAATCAGGGATTCGGACCGCCTGAAATGGGCCGCAGACAAACACGTGCGGCAGCGGCACGAAATTCTGCTCAACAGCCTGCCCGTTACACTGGACATGGAGCGCTACCCCGATTTCGACATCCCGACGCTGGTCTACCTGGTCAACGCCGCGACGCAGGCGCCGTTCACACTCGCGGCGGAAATCCGCCATCTGTACGGCACCGAGGTCAACCGCGACGCGTTTGTCGAATCCTACGCCGACGGTATCTACGATCTGTTCTTCAAACCCTACCTGGCTCCGCCGAAGCCAAAAAAGACTCGTTAGCGTCCCGGCGCGCGAAACAACCGCCGGGTAAACACGGACTGGAACAGCGGATCGACCCAGCGGTACAGGCGCCCCGATACACAGACCGGCTTGCCCTTCTCGACGGCCTTGAGGCCATCGGCCACCACCGTCGAGGCGCTGTACCACAGCCATTTTGGCAGACTGTTCTTCATGTCCATCATGCCCGCTACTTCGTGGAATTCAGTGTGGGTGAAACCCGGGCACAGGGCGGTGACGTGAACGTCCGTCCCGCGAAACGTCGCATCGAGCGATTCCGAGAGCGCGATGACGTAGGCTTTGCTCGGCGAATAATTACAGCCGTCCGCGCGCGGCACACGGCCGGCCACCGAGGCCACATTCACCACGCGTCCAAACCCGCGCTCCTGCATGGACGGTATATAGAGATGGCACAGATGCGCCACCGCGGTCATCATCAGCTGGAAAAAATCGACCTGGTCCGACCACTGGCGATGGGTGAGCAGGTCCGGCCCCGCAACGCCGGCGTTGTTTACCAGAAAATCGATGGGCCGCCCGAGGGCCTCTGTCGCCTCATGAATTTTTACGGGTGCCTGCGGATCGACCAGGTCGGCCGTGACGATATCGCACTGCACCCCATATTGCGCGGTCAGTTGTTCGGCCAGCGCTTCAAGCTTCTCGCGCCGCCTGGCTACCAGCACAAGGCCGTAACCCTGCGCCGCCAGCTGCCGCGCGAACTCGGCGCCCAGGCCCGCAGACGCGCCCGTAATCAATGCCGTTTTACCATTGCTCATACCGTGCTCCCGATCGTGGGTTGGCCACGCGTTACAGTAGTTGTTCCTTGAGCAGGTTGACCACTACCTCGATCGCCGCTTTTCTGCTCAGGCCCTGGTGGGTGCGCAACCGGTGCCACATCTCAAACGATGCGATTGCATCGATCGCCTCCCGGCGCCACTCGGCCACCGCGCCAAGTTCGGGCAACCAGTCGTCGAGGTCGCGGCGCAGGGCACGCTGGCTGCGCGCGTAGTTTCTGCGCAGCACCTCGTAGCGCCACATCTGGGCCTGCGTACTCAGGATCATGTTCCCGGTTTTTTCGTAGGCGGTGGCGTGATGCTCGATGGCGTGCTCGATGCGCGCTTCCAGCGTGCCCTGCCGGTCGCCGCCGGTAAAGGGCGCTTCGTAGGAACTGCGCAACTGCGCGTCGGCGGCCTCGAACAGCGATTCCATATCTTCGAAATGCCGAAACAGCGAGCGGATGTTGATACCGGAACGCTCGGCCACCTGATGAGCGGTGGGAACCAGGATGCCGTCATCCTGCAGGGCCACCATGGCGTCGATGATAGCGGCGCGGCTGCGCTCACTGCGCAGACGACGGCCATCCACGGCCCCGGTACCTTTCCCATTGGTCGTGCTCAACACCGCCTCTCCCGCAATTCCCTGTGCATAATGTCATACCTTATGCGATATTACGCCATACGGCGCCGGGGCGGAACCGCTCGATCAGGGCAACTCGAAGACGTAGAGAGCCTGGCCCATGGCCGGCTGGTAGATCTGCGGACTGGTCACGGCGGTCAGCGCGCGGAACACGCCGATACCCGTCTGTACCGCGAGATACTGCTTGCCATTCACAGCATAGGTGACAGGGAATCCGTGCAGCGGCGCGCCCAGCCGCGTGCGCCACACGCGCTCACCGGTGGTGACATCAAACGCTGAGAGGTAGCGATCCAGGTCGCCGACAAATACCAGACCGCCCGCCGTGGTCAGCGCACCGGTGAGAAACATGGCCTCCTGCTCGTAGCGCCAGCTCGGTGTCAGCGTTTCCAGATCCATCGACAGCAGCAAACCCAGTTTGCCGTCGACACCCGGCATCGCGTAGGTCGTGGAATCACCGCCATAGCCGCCCCCACCCGGCGCGCGCTCAACCTCGCGCCCTACCAGTTCGGAGCAGAGCTGGTGCATCGGCACGACCAGGTCGCCGGTTTCGGGACTGTACGCCGACGCCTGCCAATTGTGCCCGCCATAAATGCCGGGACAGACCTTGATCGGTTCGCCGATCTTCACCGAGCGAATATCCTCGCGATAGCGCACCGTGCCGCGTTCACGGTCCACCGATTCGAACAGGTTTTGCGGCAGGGTCGTCGCCAGGTCGACGTACTCGCCCGAGCGCCGGTCCAGCTGCCAGAGAATGCCGTCCTTGCCGACGGTGAACACCGACGGGGTGCCGTCGACATCGACCAGGACCCGCTCGAAGCCCACTTCCATGTCGATGGTCTCACCCGGCACGTGCTGGAAATGCCACTTGATCGAACCGTCGCGCGGGTCGAGCGCCAGGGTGGAGTTGGTGTAGAGCGCGGCGTCCTGGGGCGTCATTCCCCGGCTCGGGGCCACCCAGGGCTTGGCCTGGGATGTGCCGATGTAAAAGAGGCCAAGCTGCGGATCGTAGGAGCCGGCAATCCACGTGTCACTCCCGGCCCGGTACTGCGCGGGCTGGTCGCCCCAGCTGTCGCCGCCGGGCTCGCCGGGTTGCGCGATGGTCGAGGTGCGCCACAGTTCCCTGCCCGTCTCGGGGTCGTGACCGGTGATAAAACACCCGTCGCCGGTATAGCGCTCACAGCCGTTGATGCCACTGACCACGACACCGGCGGCGATCACCGGCCCTGCCGTGTGCGTGTAGCCCATGCTGTAGTCGGCTTTCTCGGCGCGCCAGACCTGCTTGCCGGTGTGGATATCGATTGCGACCACGGCCGCATCGTAGGTCGCCAGGAAAAGTTTATCGCCGTAGATCGCAATGTTTCGCGAAGGACCGCCGAGCGTGCGCGCCGCCTCGGGAAAGTCGTAGCGATACTCCCAGATCAACTCACCGCTCGCCGCGTCCAGCGCCTGGATAATATTGCCCGGGTGCGTAAGAAAGAGGATGCCTCCGTAGACGATGGGCGTACCCTGGTTGGAGCCATCGTGCATGGTCATCGACCAGGCGAGTTTGAGGTCACCCACGTTTTTGCGGTTGATCTGCAAAAGCGGACTGTAGCCCTTCCCGTCCAGCGTGCGCCGCCAACTCAGCCAGTCTCCAGGATCGGGATCGGCGAGCATCGCATCGGTTACCGGCGGCAGTTTGCGCGGCAGCGTTTTATTCTGGAAACCGCCGCGCGAGCGCGCGGCCTCGGCGATCGACCCGGCCTCGGACCAGCTCTCCCACTGTGACGGATCGTCTGCATCGGCTGCCGCCTGACCACTGACTTTGTGATCATTGCGACGATCGATGAACGCCAGCACCCCGGCCAGTTCCTCCGGGCGCAGCGCGCGCGGATCACCGGGTGGCATGTTGACGCTGGTATAGGCGTTCAGCGCCTGCGCCTGGCCGCCCCATCGTTCGAGAAACGCGGGGCCGACCAGCGCCGTACCATGCGCAGAGCCGCGCAGGTCGGCGCCGTGGCACGTCACGCAGTGCTCGCGGTAAGCCGCGGGAACAGCATCGGGATCGGGCGCGGCATGGCTCGCAGCCGCGCAGGCGATTCCGGCAACCACGCCGATCAACGCACTGCGGGTCGACGCCCTGTTGCGGCGCCCCACTAGTTGTCCAACCCGGTCTTGCCCGCTTCGCGGATGATGGGACTGTACTCGCCGAATGCGGGTCCCTCTACGGTCGCACCCGTGGTAAAACCGGCATCGGTTGTCAGCGTATGCCCGGTGGTGTAACCGGATTCGTCACTGGCCAGCCACAGTGCCGCGTTCGCCACGTCCTCGGGCAGTCCCGGCCGGCCGTGCAGCGGAGACGCCTGTGCCAGTTGCTCGCGAGCGCCCGCGAGGTCGGTCGGATCGCCGGTAAGCACATTGGCAACCATAGGCGTGGCCATGCTGGCGGCGGCGATGGCGTTCACGCGAATACCGCTGGAAGCCAGTTCAGCCGCCACGTTCTTGGTCAGGCCGACCACACCGTGCTTGGCCGCTGCGTAGGCATGGGGACCGAGCCCACCCATCAGGCCGGCGGTGCTGGCCATGGAGATGATCGAGCCGGTCTTGCGCGGCTGCATGACCCGCGCGGCATGCTTGAGTGCGTAAAAGGTGCCGTTGAGCAGCACATCGATACTGAAGCGCCATTCCTGGCCCGGTGTCTGCGCAATCGGCCCCACCGCACCCACGATACCCGCGCTGTGAAAGACGATATCCAGGTGACCGAAGCGTTCGACCGCGGCGTCAACGGCGGCGGCGACCTGCGCTTCGTCAGTAACATTACAGTCAGCATAAAAGCTGTCGTTGGACATCGTCGCAACCAGCGCCTCGCCGGCCTCGCGCTGAATGTCGCAGATACAGACGCAACACCCTTCGGCGTCAAAACGCTGTGCCGCCGCGGCCCCTAGCCCGCTGGCGGCACCCGTAATCAACGCGGTTTTTCCTTTCAGTCTCACGTGGTTGCCCCCTGGAAGTTGGTTGGGCCGGGTTGCCGGTGTCAATCCAGCCCGTAGATGTAGTCGTCTGGCGCGCGCTTGCCAATTGTCGACTCGGCGATCGTATCGAAGCCCTGCGACGCCGGAGGTTCGAGGCGCGTCCAGTCAGTCATGCCGACGCGGTGGACAATCTTCCACTGGCCGTCGCGCCGCTCGAACCGGTCGACATAGCGGCCACCGACGAAGTAGTCCATCTCCGTGTCGTAGGCGTTTTCCGCGGCGAGCGGATCACCGCGCGGCCGCATGCGGTGGTACGCGGTGAAATACGTCTCGACGTTGGCCGTGTCCTCTCCGGTCAATTCGATCAGCGTATTGCCCAACTGGTGATGTGTCCTTGAGTGAGTGGACAACACGCTCATCGCGAACGCGACGAAGTCTGCCGGCTCATCATCAGTCGAAGTCAGTTCAGGGGCCGAGGACGGCCCCTCAAAGAAATGGTGATGCTGCGAACCCGGATGAAAGACGCTGCGCAGCAGCGCCTCATCCAGGCGGTCGATGGCGCGAGCGTAGCGGACGACCACTTCGAGGATCGCCTGCTTGTCGAGCAGCTCGCGCACGTCCCGATCGGCCATCAGCCGACGTCCGCCTACTCGCCGCCGAGGTCGAAGATTACCTCGACTCCCCAGGTGCGCGGTGCGCGCGTCGACGCGTAAGACCACAGGCCGGCTACGTCGTAGCCATGCGTGTAGC
>CAYGOX010000122.1:0-695 GCA_964351485.1 uncultured Halioglobus sp. | reverse complement strand
GTGTAGCCGTCTTCGTCGCTGAGGTTGCGACCGAACAGGCTGACCGTGAAGCCTTCCTTGGTGTAGTTCACCGAGGCGTCAAACAGGTGCTGGTCGTCGTTCTCCAGCTCCGGTGAGTTGGTGACGTTCACGAAGTGCTCGCCGAGGAAGCGGTAGGCACCGCGCACCCAGGCAGTGCCACCGGCGCAATCCCACTCGTAGGTCGCGTCCAGCGTACCGGTGAAGTCCGGCGCACGGCGGAACTCGAGGTTCGACAGATCCACGGTATCACCGTTGAGGTCGGTGTACTGGAAGTCGTCGTACTCCGTATCGAGATAACCCAGGTTACCGCGAATGCTCAGGTGCTCGTTCACAAACGCCTGCACATCGATCTCGACACCCTGGATGGTGGCAGTCGAGGCGTTGGTTACGACGGTCTTCTGGCCGGTATCGCTGTCAGACGGCAGCTGCAGCTCTTCCTGCTTGTCGTCGTACTCCATGTAGAAGATGTTCGCGTTCACCCGCAGGCTGCGATCGAAGAACTCCGACTTCACGCCCAGCTCGAAGTTGTCCACAGTCTCGGTGTTGTAGGGTTCGCGCGCCTCTTCCAGGCTCGCGACACGGCCGTTGAAGCCGCCACTGCGGTAGCCCTTGGAGTAGGTACCGAACACCATAACGTCATCGCTAATCTCGTAACGCACACCCAGGCGCGGGGT
>CAYGOX010000121.1:0-10298 GCA_964351485.1 uncultured Halioglobus sp. | reverse complement strand
GCAGGACGCGGGTTATCGCACCGGCTTTGTCGGCAAGTACCTGTCCGGTTACGGTCTGCTGGGTCCGGTCGGCGTGGCCGACCCTGCGTCTCATGTGCCGGCGGGCTGGGACGAGTGGCAGGCGCTGATCGGCGAGTCGGCCAACTGGATGTACGACTATTACATGAGTGACAACGGAACCGCAGTAAACTTCGGCAACTCGGAATCCGACTACCAGACAGACGTGGTCGCGCAGAAGGCGGCGAACTTTATCGCAACGGCAACGGGAGAACCCTTCTTCCTGCTGGTCGCTCCCGGTGCAGCGCGAACCGAGATCACCGATGCGGTGGCCTTTGTGACCGGTAACGATCCACTGTCACCACTGTCGCTGGGTATCCGGCCGGCACCGCGTTATGCGCACCTGGTCGACGGCGATGCAGCCAATGGTGAGATGCCTGCGCTCCCGGTCGACAAACCGTCTTTCAATGCGGCGGACCTGACGGGCAAGGCGACCTGTCCCAGACCGCTGCCGCCGGTTGCCCCGGCGCTGGTGACCGATCCGTTCTGCGTCGCCGAGCACCCGTTGATGGGGGCTGCGGATGTGGCAGCCCTGTCGCAGCAGTATCAGGCGACGCTGGCAGCGATGCTGGCTGTGGACGACCTGGTCGGTACCATCCTCGGCGCGCTTGAAGCCGCCGAAGTGACCGACAATACCGTAATCGTTTTCACCTCTGACAATGGCCGGATGTGGGGCGAACACCGCCTGTTCGATCGCAAGGTGGCCTACGAGGAGTCTATCCGCGTCCCGCTGGTGATCCGCGCACCGGGTGGTCGGGCCGGGGTCATCGAGCCCGCCCTGGTGATCAACAACGACCTTGCCCCGACACTGGCGCAACTGGGCGGTGCCAGCACGACCCACGTACCCGATGGCACCAGTCTGGTGTCATTGATCGCTGCGGCGCCCGCCACCGGCTGGCAGGCGCGCGAGCACTTCCTGGTCGAGCACTGGTATCTTCGCGGCCTGCTCAAGCACGATGCGCCGACCTATCTGGCCTGGCGCGGGAAAATCGGTGGCGGCCCGGACTTCACCTACATCGGCACTCGCGCACTACCCGATGATTTCGATATCACGGTGAGTACCCGCGAGTTCTACGACCTGGGGACAGACCCCTTCCAGCAGTTCCCGGTCGAATTGCCGCAGGATCTGGGCGACTACTTTGACCTGCTACTGCGCGTATTCGAAGGCTGTGCCGGCGACGGTTGTCGCGCCATCGAGATACCGTGACCTCGTGGCTGCGCCGGCCGGGGCCGCATTAACACCCCGGCCCGCAACGCAGAAATAATTCCCTTATACTGGGCGCGCCCTGTTGTGCGCGGTCTGCGCGCCGGGCCGTCGCTTTCATCGGATCGGGATCAACACCCATGAAAACCAGATACAAGATTCTCCTGCTGCTGGTTGCAGCAGCGGCAATTACTGCTGCCTACTTTGGCTGGCAAAACCGGCCCATACCCGATTTCGGTCGCAAAGTGCTGGTGTTTACCAAGACGGCGGGGTTTCGACATGAATCGATTCCCACGGGTATTGCCGCGTTAACCGAGTTGGGTCGGCGCGAGCGCTTCAACGTGGTCGCGACCGAGGACGCGTCGCTGTTCAACGACGACACTTTGCCGGGTTTTCGCGCGGTGGTATTTCTCAATACGACCGGCGATGTGCTGGACATCGATCAGCAGGTGGCCTTCGAGCGTTACATCCAGGCCGGTGGGGGTTTTGTCGGCATTCATTCAGCCTCCGATACCGAGTGGCAGGACACGCCCTGGTTCTGGTACCAGCGCCTGGTGGGCGGCGTGTTCGACGTCCACCCCCATGACAGTGACCAACCGGGCGATCTCACGGTGGTCGACCCCGATCATCCGGCGACCGCGAATCTGCCGACCCACTGGACAGCCTCTGACGAGTGGTACGATTTCAAGCGGATGTCACAGGGCATTCATGTGTTGCTGACTGTCGCGGAGAGTTCCTACGAAGGCGCCGCTATGGGCGTGGAGAATCACCCTGTGGCCTGGTACCGCGACTTCGACGGCGGACGCAGTTTCTACACCGCGCTGGGTCACACCGAGTCCACCTACAGCAATGCGCATTTTCTCGATCTCGTAGCCGGTGGCCTGAAGTACGCGATGGGCGGCGACACCGCGCTCGACTACAGCCGGTCGCGCCCCGAGGCCTGGCGCATGACGCGCACGATTCTCGATTCCAATCTCTATGAGCCGGTAAAGATCGCCTTCGCGCCCACCGGGGAACTGTATTTCATTGAGCGACGCGGTGCGCTCAAGCGGTATGACTTTGCCGCGGGCGAGTCAGTGACGGTGGCGGAGATTCCCACCTTCGTCGAATTCGAATCGGGCATGCTCGGCCTGGCCTTTGATCCGGATTTCGCGACCAATCATTGGCTTTACCTGTATCGCTCTACGCCGCGACCAGACCCCACCCTGGCGGGCGAGACTGTGCTGTCACGATTCCAACTGGTCGATAACGAGCTGGACTTCGATTCGGAACAGGTGCTGTTGCGGATTCCCTCGTCCAACAACGACACCAGCCGCGCGGCGCACGCCGGTGGCGACATGCAGTTTGATGCGCTGGGCAACCTCTGGCTCACCACCGGCGACGATACCGCAGCGGGTGATTTCGGGCGCATTGACGATCGGCCCGGATTCGAGCACATGGACGCGGCGCGCTCCGCCGGCAATACGCAGGATCTGCGAGGGAAAATCCTGCGCATCAAACCCGGCGCGGACGGTGGTTACACGATTCCACCTGGCAACCTGTTCGAGAATCCCGACGAGGGCAGGCCGGAGATCTACGTGATGGGCGTGCGTAACCCCTTTACACTGGCTGTCGATAGTCGCACGGGATACGTTTACTGGGGCGAGGTCGGGCCGGACGGCAAGGACGACACCCCGCGCGGTCCGCGCGGCTACGACGAGGTCAACCGCACCAACGCGCCGGGCAATTTCGGCTGGCCCTATGTCATCGCCGACAATCTGCCCTACAGCTATTTTGATTACACCAACGAAACCATCGGTGATCGCGTCGACCCGGCCGCGCCGGAAAACCGCTCGGCGAACAACACCGGCGCGAGAGTGTTGCCTCCGGCAAACCCCGCGTGGTTGTTCTACCCGTACGGCGACAGTGAACACCATTTCGAGCTGGGTAGCGGTGGGCGCAACGCACTGGTCGCACCGATCTATTACTCGGATGATTACGCCGACAGCGATGTGAAATTTCCCGCCTACTACGACGGCAAGGTGATCATCGGCGAGTTCATGCGTAACTGGCTGCAGGTCGTCAATACCAGCGCGGGTGGTGAGATTGAATCGATTACCCCGTTGATCGAGGCCCCGTTCAGTGCACCGCTGGATATGGCCTACGGTCCGGACGGTGCGTTGTACCTGGTGGAATACGGTACCAACTGGTTTACCCGCAACAAGGACGCCTATCTCAGTCGCATCGAGTACTACGCCGGTGACAACCCGCCGCCGGTGGCCGTTGCGCGCGCTGAGCCCGATGTCGGCGCCGCGCCGCTGTCCACCACGCTCCATGCCAGCGCGTCGTACGATCGTGGCGCGGGGTCGAAAACACTGACTTACCGGTGGGAACGGCTTGAAAATGGTCGCGTTGTCGCCTCGCTGGGTGACCTGGAGCGCCAGCCTGTGACCTTTGATGAGACCGGTCCGCAAAAAATACGGCTCACCGTAACGGACAACGAGGGCGCGCAGTCCAGCACAACAGTGCTGGTGACGCCGGGTAACGAGCGACCTCGCGTGACGATTACCACGCCGAACAATCAGTCGTTTTTCTTTGAGGATGCCTCGTTTGCCTATTCGGTCAGCGTAGTGGACGCGGAGGATGGCAGTACGGACGCGGGCGATCTGCAGGGTGTGACCGTCAAGACGTTCTACGTACACGGTGACGAGGAACTCGAGACAGCGCTCGCCCGTCACTCGGTAGATCCGCTACTGGCCGGCAGGCAACTGCTGTCACAGGGCAGCGACTGCCACGCCTGTCACCAGTTTGAGGGTGAGTCGACCGGCCCGTCCTTTCGTGCAATTGCTGCGCGATACGCCCGGCGCGATGATGCGGCAGCGTATCTCGCGCGGGTGATCGTCGAGGGCGGCAGCGGCCAGTGGGGCGGCACGCACGCGATGCCCGCGCACCCGGCGCTGTCCCCGGCACAGGTGAGTTACGCGGTGGCGGCGATACAGGCAATGGCGGATTCCGACGCGCCCGGACCGCAGTCTGCCCTGGACGGCGTACTCACCTTCAGTGCGCATGAAGACGACCGGCGCGGCGGCGTGTTCAGCCAGGTGGGACTGGAAGCCACGCTCGGGCCGTTTTACCCGGGGCGGTACATTGTGCATGCCAGCTATACCGACCGGGGTGGTGAGAATGCTGGCCCGCTGCAGGGTGTGGCCAATCATCCCCTGCGCTACCCGAAGATAGCCGCGGGTAATGCCGATGTCATCGAGGGGCCGCTGATCGTCAAGCCGGGTGATGGTGTGGTGATGGCGGTATTCAGCCGGCGTGCCGAGACGGAAACTGCGCCTCACGTGATGTTGAAGGGGATCGACCTGACGGGTATTCGCAGCATCGAGGTGGCGGCGATTGCCGCTGCGCCCATGTTGCGCGGGGGTAACCTGGAGGTGCATCTGGATGCCCTGGACGCGCCGCCGCTCGCTTCCGTGGCCGTACCTGCGCCGCTGATTCCCGATCTCGATAACGCTGTATCCCCGGTGGATGTATCGTCCGTCGAGGGTGTACACGATATTTATTTTTCCAGTGGGGTCGCCGAGGGCGATACTGAAGGTGCAGCGTTTGCCCTGTTGACGATCGAGTTCCTGCGCTAGCGCGGTCAGTCGGCAGTGTGATTAATCGGCACCTCGATCACCGCGTCGTTTGCGCCGGCGAGGAATACGGCCACCGTGTTCGCGCCCGCAGTGAATGGCGCGGCGGGCACCATCACTGAAAAGTGGCCACGTTCCCCGTCTTTGGAGAACAGCACGCCACTGCCGTGCACCGTGCCATTGATACTGACCACCACCGGCGTATTGTCCGGTGGCATGGCGCCGTCGCCGTGTAACTGGCCGGAGATGCGTGCCGGCACGTACGGGGAGTGCAGGTAAACCTTTTCGTACTGCACCGGTCGAATCAGGCTCGCGTTGAGCGAGGCTGAGGTCTTTGCCTCCAGCGCCGTGGCTGCTTTCCCGAGGTGTATGCGGCCAGGGCCGAGGCCGAACAGGTTGTCGATGGTATTGCCTGCCCCGAACCAGGTCGTCTTGAATTTGAGCAGCCAGTCACGCCGCGCCAGATCGCCCGGAGCCAGCGTTGTAGGCGCACCGAGGTTGGACCGTACGGTGATCGGCCGTTCGTGTCCTGGCGCATCCAGCAGGGAATACCCGTCGAGGTCCCACGGTGGCGTGTTGCCCAGTACCGCGGCGATGGTGGGCACGATGTCCACGATTTCCACGACCGCGTCAGAAATAACGCTCTCGCGCTGCCCGGGATACTTGATCAACAGGGGCACGCCGGCGATTTCTGCCACGTTCTGCGGCGTCACCGTCCGGCGCTGGGCCCCCTGCTGGAAGCTCGCGCCGTGATCGGCAGTCACGATGATCATGGCGCGGTCGTACAGCGCCAGTTCCCGCAGATGCGCCAGTAGCTGTGCCAGCAGCGTATCGACATAGGCTACCTGGAGCAGGTGTCGCTGTAGCCCCTGTGCCATCAGCCAGGGTTGTTCGTCGACCCACTGGTCGCGCCCCTGCTTGCCGTGCACGACCTGCTCCTTGTATTGCTTACCCGAGGGCAGGTAGCGCCAGGGTACGTGGGGGAGCTGTATGTGCTGTACGTGCAGTGCGGGACGCTCACCGGGCTGCAGAGTCGCCAGGGTGTTTGCGAAGGCGGTGGTGTAGTCCATGCCACTGGCCCTGATGACACGGTCGCGGCTTTGATGCTTGATCTCGTGAACGATTTCCGTATCTGTCTTGTCCGTCTTGTCGACGTTGACCGGTTCGAATTCGGGCGGTTCGCCGTTGAAATTCATCCAGTTGTCGGAGATGGAGGGAAGTGTGTCGGTGTACGCTTCGGGAAACAGCAGGTGCTGGTAGACAATCCACAAATCTGTGCCCAGCGACGCCAGCGCTTCAGGCAGGCTGCGCTCGGGCGGCGGATCGCACAGGTGGTCGGCGCACAGCGCGGTAATGGGTTCAAACGCGGTGATCTCGTGGGATTGTCCCAGCAGGGCGAAGAGATTCTGCGGGTAGTCAACCGCATTGGGCATGCGGGTGTGCACCGGGTAGCGTCCCGTCAGGATCGCGGGGATCGCATTCAGTGATCCGGCTGCCACCGTGGTGGCGTTGCGATACCACGTGGCCGAGCGTGCCAGGTCGGCAAACGCGGGAAACGTGCGCTCGTCCAGATTCCTGTCCTGCGCCATCAACGACGCGGTCGGCAACTCGTCCAGGATCAGGAGGACGACCGGTGTGTCGCTTTCAAGGAGAGTACCGACTGCCTGCTGTCCCCGGTCCAGCAGAATCTTGGAAACCGGAGAGAAGAACAGGAACAGTACCGGGAACAGGACAGCGGCGGGACTCAGCAGGGTGAAAAAGCCGCGCACGCTCGAGAGACGGAAGTAGAGCGTTGCAAGGGCGATCATCACAGCCAGGGCCAGCGCAAGACTAACCTGTCCCGGCACCTCGGCGGTGCGATTGAGCACCTGGATGCACACGCAGCCGCCGAGAAAACCGATCAGGCCTGCAAGAAGCAGGTCACCTGCGCGTTGGTACGCGGCTCTTGCGCCGAGGTAGATCAGCCACAGCATCACCGGCAGGACTATGCCCAGGACCAGTACCGCGGCGATTACCTCCGGAGCAGTCGCCTTGCGAGCGACAAAAAACTGGGGGTGGCGCGACAGCAGATCGTAGCCCGGTTGGGCGATGGCAAACGCCAGGGCGCCGGCGATGTGCAACAGGGCTTTCAGTCGTCCAGGCGCTGTAGGTTGGGTGTCGCTCAATCTGCGCCCTCCAACGGCCGCTGTCGTCATCCAGTGCCGCTAGGGGCGAGGTAAAGTCTGCAGCGCGGCGCGCGCCTCTTTATTGTCCGGATCCAGGGTCAGGACTTTTTGCAGGTGTTGCTTCGCTTCGGCGAAGGCACCTTCACGCGCCAGCGATGCACCGAGGTTGAGGTGCGCCGTCGCCGATGCCGGATCGAGTGCCAGCGAAGATCGATAGGCCTCGATGGCCTCCTCGGCCAGCCCCTGGCGTTCGAGCACGTAACCCAGGTCGTTATAAATCGCGGCGTGGGGTTCAATGGCGAGTGATTCGCGGTAGTGCGCCTCGGCCAGTTCCAGTTCACCCAGGTCGATGGATGCCAGCGCCATGTTGTTGTGCGCTTTGGCATGGCCCGGGTCGGCGGCGATAGCCCGTTCGAGTACGTCTACAGCGAGATCACTGTGGCCCTGCTGGAACAGCGCGAAGCCTTTCGCGTTGAGCAGCTCCACGTTCTGCGGTTCCACCGCCAGCCCCCTGTCGTAGGCGCGCACGGCGCCGGGGTAGTTCCCCGTCCGTTCGTTCGCCATGCCGG
The DNA here is from genome assembly GCA_964351485.1 of uncultured Halioglobus sp. Classification (GTDB taxonomy): domain Bacteria; phylum Pseudomonadota; class Gammaproteobacteria; order Pseudomonadales; family Halieaceae; genus Marimicrobium. Next base: position 2,686 of record CAYGOX010000121.1, on the reverse strand, counting down.
CGCGCAGGAAGGAATAGGCGTCCAGGAATTGTTCGGTGATCTTCGCAATCGCGTCGGCCTTGCGCGGCACAAACTCCGGGATATTCGCGGCACGGTCGGGATCGGTGAAGTGGTCCAGCACCACCGGCGGTGTCGAGCGTCCCTGCGCGTCGATATGGGTCAGGAACAGCTGGGTGTAGGGCGTAAACGCCTTGGAGGAAAACACCAGCCACTTGCCGTTGGAAGAAAAGCTGTGCCAGGAGTTCATGTTCGGTGTGTTGGCCCGCAGGCGGCGCGCCTGTCCTCCCTGCGCGGGAATAATGTAGAGCTCGCTGTCGGGCATCAGGAGCATGTAGTTGTCCGCCTGGGTGAAAACTATCCACTGCCCATCGGGCGAGTACTTGGCGAAAAAGTTGCTGCGGCCATTATGGGAGGCGCCTTCGATGGGCTCGGCCACACCGCCGCGACCGTTGTTGAACGGCACGCGGTACAGGTCGAATTTGAACGGTTCGCCATCTTCCACAAACTCCGGCACATCGTGCTGGTCGAGCAGGATGCCGCTGGCTTCGGTCAGTGAAGGCTTGTCGTAAACGCGCGCCCGGGCGAAGACCACGTGGCGCCCGTCGGGGCTCCAGGTGGGATTGCTCTGGACATAGGCCGGATCGTCCGCCCCCGGCAGGGGTGTGTACTGGCCGGTCTGCGTGTCGTAGACCACCAGGATGCCCTTGACCGGGAAGAAGAGCTGCGAGTACTCAATGCCCGGTGTCGCCACGAACACGGCGCGATCCTTCACGGTGCTGATGACATAGCGGCCATCGGGGGAAACCTGTGACAGCAGTCCGAAGGTGGCCTCGCCGTCCTCGCGCCGGTAGTCGCTCCAGGTGATGATCTTTTCGTCGTTCAGGATCATGTCCTTCTCGATGGGCAGGATGGCGTAGCCGCCCTTGTCGTTGCCGTAATCGACATCCAGCCCGAGCACGCCGCCGTCGCCGGAAAACGAGTGGCAGTTGCCGCACACCGGCAGGTCGGTGAGCACCACCGGCGGACGCTGGGGATAATCGAGTGCGCCGAAGCGCCAGCGGATGCGCGAGGGATCCTGGACCGCGTCGATGAAGGGCAGGGGAACCTCGCGATAGAAAATGGAATCGCCAACCGGGTCTTTCGAGGTGCGGATGCGCAGCGCTTGTGAGGACACGACGGCGCCGTTGCCATCGAGCCCGGCAATCGTCACGGTCAGTGCCGCGGGGGTGGACAGGCGTTTCATCAGGGCCCAGTCGGCTTCACCGGGTCGCCATTGCGGGTCGCTTGTCGCGAAAGCGCGCGGGGCCTTGCCGAGTTCGCCAAAGTGAACAGACCAGCGCTCGACGCCGGGTGTGCGGTCCTCCCAGCGAAATTGCGGGGGCACGATTTCCGGTGGGAACAGGGTTTCGTCCAGTGGGTAGATCACCTGCAACTCGCCCCGGGTGGTGTCTCCGGTTTCCTGCGCCGCCGCGTCGTCTGCTGGCAGGGCGAGCAGCAGGACGATCAGCGCCAGGTGCGCCAGGTAATTGCGCCGCGGTCTGCGAGTAAAAAATATTAAACCGTTGGAAAGCGGGTCGGAGGCTGTCATACGCGTTGAACCTGTGTTCTGGATACTATCGGCCGGGGCTATCGGCTTTTCATCCCGGCGTTTAAGTCTATACTAAGGCTGGTACGGGTTCGACGCGTGGCAGGCGCGAGGGCGGATCTGTGCGCGCGTACTATGGTGTACGCGGTCGACGTGCAGGAGTCACAATAATGAGAATGCGAACCTATCTGGCGAGTATCCTGGGTCTGGCAATGTTTACTGCGGCGACCACGTCGCAGGCGCTGGTACACCGGGTCTACCAGGGCGAATCTATCCAGGCGGCCATCGACGCTGCCGCTCCGGGCTATACCATCCTGGTCGAACCGAGGACGTACCAGGAGTCACCGGGGAGCACCTACGGGTTGCGGATCACCACGGATAACCTGCGCCTGGTCGGGCAGACGAAGAACCGCAAGGGCGAATCCGGCAAGGTGCGAGTGCTGCACAACGGCGACCAGGAAACCGGCATTTACGCCGCCCCCGCCGGTTGCGAGTACAGGGATCGCGAATGCGCCACCCAGCTCAACGGCTTTTACCTGCGCGGTTTCGTGGTCGAGGGCTTCCCGGTCAACGGCATCCAGACGCGCTGGGTCGACGGTTTCAAGTTCCTGCGTAACGAGTCGGTGAACAACCTCAACAACGGCATTTACCCCACGCTGTCGGCCAACGGGCTGGTGCAGGACAACGTGTCCTATGGCTCGCTCGACACGTCGATGTGGGTGGCCGGTTCTGAAAATGTCCGCGTGGTGGGCAACGACCTGTCGGGCAGCCCCATCGGCTTTGAAATCACCGTGTCCAACAACGTCCGGGTGGCGCGCAACAAGATTCACAACAACACCGTGGGCGTGGGCCTGTTCCACCCCAATGCCGCCGGCAATCCGCCGATCGAGACCATGAAGGACTGGATCATCCGCGACAACAGCATTTACGACAACAACCTGCCCAACCCGGCACCGCCCGGATCGTTCCAGGCGGGCTTGCCTTCTGGCTTCGGCGTACTCCTGTTGGGCGTCAGCGATCACCAGATCGAAAAGAACCGGGTCATCGGCAACAACGGGGCCGGCATTGCCATACTCGACTGGTGTACCGCAGTCGGGCTGG
>CAYGOX010000120.1:0-10316 GCA_964351485.1 uncultured Halioglobus sp. | reverse complement strand
CTTCCTGGATCTGCTCCACGGGCACACCGTAGGTTTCCGGAATTTCACCGCCAAAGGTATTGATCACCGCCAGCCAGTCCTGCGGCACCGAAGAGGAACCGTGCATGACCAGGTGGGTATTGGGAATCCGCTTGTTGATTTCCTTGATCCGGTCGATCGCCAGGATGTCGCCGGTCGGCGGCCGCGTGAATTTGTACGCGCCATGGCTGGTGCCGCAGGCAATCGCCAGGGCATCCACGCCCGTCGCCTTGACGAACTCGGCTGCCTCTTCCGGATCGGTCAACATCTGGTCGTGGGTCAGCTTGCCCTCGGCGCCGATGCCGTCTTCCTCACCGGCTTCACCGGTCTCGAGCGACCCCAGGCAGCCCAGTTCACCTTCCACCGACACGCCACAGGCGTGCGCCATTTCGACAGCCAGCCGGGTAACGCGAACGTTGTACTCGAAATCCATCGGCGTCTTGCCGTCTTCCCCGAGCGAACCGTCCATCATCACCGAGCTGAAGCCGAGCTGGATAGAGCGCTGGCATACCGCGGGGGACACACCGTGATCCTGGTGCACGGCAACGGGAATATGCGGGAACTCGTTCATCGCAGCTTCCATCATCGCTCGCAGGAATGGTGCGCCGGCGTATTTCCTGGCGCCGGCACTGGCCTGCATGATGACCGGCGAGTTGGTGATATCGGCGGCTTCCAGGATGGCCCGCGGCTGCTCCAGGTTGTTCACGTTGAAAGCCGGAACGCCGTAGTTGTTTTCCGCCGCGTGATCCAGCAGTTGTCGCAGGCTGATAAGTGCCATGATGCTAACCTCTTCTTGTAAGTCTTTGCCGGATCAGCCGGCGGCGCGCTGCTGCAGGATGGCGACAGCAGGCAACGTTTTTCCCTCGACGTATTCCAAAAATGCGCCACCACCGGTCGAGATGTAGGACACCTTGTCGGCGATGGCAAACTGGTCGATGGCAGCCAGTGTATCACCGCCACCGGCAAGCGAAAACGCGTCGCTGCGTGCGATAGCCTCGGACAACGCACGCGTGCCCTCGGCAAAGGCCGCGAATTCGAACACGCCGACCGGGCCGTTCCAGAGAATCGTCCCGGCGCTGGCGAGAATGTCCGCAATTGCCGCTGCCGAGTCCGGCCCGATATCGAAGATCATGTCATCGTCGGCCACCGCATCCACCGATTTCAATTCGGCCGGAGTATCTTCGGCAAATGCCTTGCCGGTAACCACATCGGTGGGCAGCGGGATGTGCGTTTTCTCCAACAGTGCCTGGGCCTGGGGAATCAGGTCGTGCTCGCACAGGGAGTTCCCAACCGCCTTGCCGCTGGCGGCAAGGAAGGTGTTGGCGATACCACCGCCGACGATAAGCTGGTCGACTTTGTCCGAGAGGGTTTCCAGCACGGTCAGCTTGGTGGACACTTTCGAACCGCCGACAATGGCGACCATCGGGCGGCGCGGGTTGGACAGCGCCTGTTCCAGCGCGTCCAGCTCGCCGCACAACAGCGGGCCCGCGCAGGCGATCGGGGCAAACTTCGCGACCCCGTGCGTCGAAGCCTGGGCGCGATGTGCGGTGCCAAAAGCATCCATCACAAACACGTCACACAGCGCTGCGTAGGCGCTCGCCAGCGCATCGTCATCAGCTTTCTCACCGACGTTGAAGCGAACGTTTTCCAGAAGAACCACCTGCCCCGGCTCAACCGTGAACGGCGCGCGCCAGTCATCGATCAACGCAACAGGCTGACCCAGCAACTGACCCAGATGCTCGGCGACGGGCGCCATCGACGCATCGGCATCGAATTCGCCCTCGGTCGGGCGGCCAAGGTGCGACATCAGGATAACGCGGGCGCCGGCGGAGACCGCGGCCCGGATCGTCGGCAACGCTGCGCGGATACGCGCATCGCTGGTGACCTTGCCCTCCTTGATCGGGACATTGAGGTCTTCGCGGATCAGCACACGCTGGTCCTTGAGCGCGAGATCGGACATGCGCTGCACAGTCAGTGTCATGGTGTGTTCTCCCACTTCAACACTACAGAGAGCCCCAGTAGCTGGCGACGTCGAGCATGCGGTTGGCGTAACCCCATTCGTTGTCGAACCAGGTGAGTACCTTTACCAGACGGGAACCGCTGACGCGGGTCTGGCTGGCATCGACAATGCCGGAACCGGGATCGTGGTTAAAATCACAGGATGCCAGAAGCTCTTCCGTGTAGCCAAGCACGCCACTGAACTTTGACTGCGCCGCGCTGCGCAAAATGTGATTGACGTCACGCTCACTCGTGTCTGTGCGTGTCTGGACCGAGAGATCAAGCGCCGAAACGTTAAGTGTCGGCACCCGCAGTGCCTGCGCTGAAAAGCGCCCCGCCATCTCAGGCAGCAGCCGCTCGATGCCTTTGGCGATGCCGGTATCGACCGGGATGATGGAGTGTCCGGCGGCGCGGGTCTTGCGCAGGTCGGTGTGGTGATAACCGTCCAGCACCGGCTGGTCGTTCATCAGCGAGTGGATTGTCGTGATCGTTCCCGCCTCTATGCCCAGCGTTTCTTCGAGCGCCACAATGACGGGGATAATCGCATTGGTGGAACACGCAGCGTTGGACACGATTCGGTCATCCGCGCGCAACGTTTCGTGGTTGACGCCGTAGACGATCGTTCGATCAACGTCCGCTTCCGCCGGCTGTGAGAACAGCACCTTGCGCGCGCCGCAATCCAGGTGCTGCTGCGCGGTAGCGCGATCGGAAAACGCGCCGGTGCACTCGAGCACGATGTCGACGCCCAGTGCATCCCAGGGCAGCGCCTGGATATCGGCGTGGTTGAACAGGGCGATTTCGTCACCGTCGACGTGCAGCGCACGCGCGTCGCCGGACAGCGGCAGGGCGAACCGGCCGTGCGTGGAATCGTAACGTGTCAGGTGCAGTGCGGTGCGGGCGTCGGCCAGTTCGTTAATGGCCACGATCGATACCGACTCGCGGTGCCGGCCTTCGTAGAGCGCCCGGAGAATACTGCGGCCGATGCGGCCGTAGCCATTGATCGCGAGACGCAGCACTACCGGTTACCTAGCTCAGCAGCTCATCCAGTACGGCGACGACATTGGCCTCGGTGAAACCGAAATGCTCCATGAGGTCTGCGGCGGGTGCCGACTCGCCAAAGGTGGTCATGCCGACCACGCGTCCGTCGATCCCCACGTACTTGTACCAGTAGTCGGCGTGCGCGGCTTCAATTGCAACGCGCGCCAGCACGTCGCTGGGCAAGACCGATTCGCGGTACTGTGCATCCTGTTGCTCGAACACTTCCGGACAGGGCAGGGACACAACGCGGATATTGCGCCCGTGCTCTGTCCATGCATCGGCGGCCGCCAGCGCCAGCTTGATTTCAGAGCCGGTGGCCAGCAGGATCGCGTCCGGCGCCCCGTCGCAATCGCGCAGGACATACCCGCCGCGGGCGATGTCGGCAAGCTGCTGGTCCGAGCGCGGCTGGTGCGGCAGACCCTGCCGCGAGAAGATCAGCGAGGTCGGCCCGTCGCGGCGCTCGATTGCCGACTTCCAGGCCACCGCCGATTCCACGGCGTCACAGGGGCGCCACGTGTGCATACCCGGCGTCGCGCGCAGTGCGGTGAGCTGTTCCACCGGCTGGTGTGTGGGCCCGTCTTCGCCCAGGCCGATCGAGTCGTGGGTGAAAACAAAGATGGACTGCTGCTTCATCAGCGCGGCCATGCGAACCGCGTTGCGTGCAGACTCCATAAAGATCCGGAAGGTCGCGCCATAGTTGATAAAACCGCCGTGCAGCGCTATGCCGTTCATGATCGCGCCCATGCCGAACTCGCGCACGCCGTAATAGATGTAGTTACCGCTGGCGTCGGCGGCAGAGACGGGCTTCGAGCCACTCCACAGCGTCAGGTTGGAACCGGCCAGGTCCGCAGATCCGCCGATCAGTTCCGGCAACAGCGGTCCGTAGGCGTTCAGGCAGTTTTGCGATGCCTTGCGCGAGGCCACGCTGTCACCCGCTTCCTGGCACTGGCGCACGTACGCCTGCGCCTGCTCGGAAAAGTCTTCGGGCAATTCGCCCGCCAGGCGGCGCTGCAGCTGTGCGGCCAGGTCCGGGTGGGCCTGTGCGTAGGCGGCCAGCTCGGCCTCCCACTGCGCCTGCCGTGCGGCGCCGCGTTCGCGCGCGTCCCAGCCGGCGTATATGTCGTCGGGGATTTCAAACGGCGCATGAGACCAGCCCAGCGCCTGTCTTGTCGCGGCGACCTCATCATCGCCCAGTGCCGCACCGTGAACCGATTCCGTGCCCTGCTTGTTGGGCGAACCCTTGCCGATAATCGTCCTGGCACAGATCAGGGTCGGCTTGTCCTGCTCGGCCCGCGCCTCTTCGATCGCGGCCTTCACCGCCTCGGCGTCGTGGCCATCGACGGCCTCCACAACATGCCAGCCATAGGCGCGGAAGCGCGCAGGGGTATCGTCGGTAAACCAGCCCTCGACCTCACCGTCGATGGAGATACCGTTGTCGTCGTAAATCGCGATGAGTTTGCCCAGGCCCAGGGTGCCGGCGAGTGAACAGACTTCGTGCGAGATGCCTTCCATGAGGCAGCCGTCACCGAGGAACACGTAGGTATGGTGATCGACGATCGCGTGACCGGGCCGGTTGAACTGTGCCGCCAGGACCTTCTCCGCCAGCGCCATACCCACCGCGTTGCTGATGCCCTGGCCCAGCGGGCCCGTGGTGGTCTCGATGCCCGGTGTATAGCCATATTCCGGGTGACCGGGGGTCTTGCTGTGCAGCTGCCGGAAGTTGCGGATTTCCTCCATCGGCAGGTCGTACCCGCTCAGGTGCAGGAGGGAGTAGATCAGCATCGAGCCGTGTCCGTTGGAGAGCACGAAACGGTCCCGGTTGGGCCAGGCGGGGTCCGCCGGGTTGTGACTGAGGAAATCGTTCCACAGGACCTCGGCGATATCCGCCATCCCCATCGGCGCACCGGGGTGGCCGCTGTTGGCCTTCTGGACGGCGTCCATACTGAGAGCGCGAATTGCGTTGGCAAGCTCGGGGCGGGCGGCTGACATGACATCTCCGGGAAAAAGCGTTGGGGGGACGGGAAAATTCGCGCGCTATTTTCGCGTAAGCGCCGGGTAACAGCAATGAAATCAACGCGAAACTTGCCTCCGGAGGCCACGAAAAGCCTGGCGGCGCCAATATGGTGCAGTGTGATCCGACTCACAGTTCTCTATATCAAAATATTTCGATATTATCCCCTAGAGACACGTACTGTATGTACATACAGCTTATTGTTGTCTATAATGAAAATATCGTGGATAACAAGGAAGTGATGTGCTAGAGCCAGAGACTCGGCGCTTTCTTCATGTTATAATCTATGTTGAAAACATGTGTATAACTTGTTGATAATAAAAGCGAAAGCCCTATATCTGGATAGGTGTAGAAATTAACCGCACTGGAGGAGCTATGGCTCTTTACGAACAAGCTTCAGACATAGACGGGGTGACAGGGGCGACTCATAGCCAACCAGTCGCAGCCTATACCTCATCTCACGTAGCAAACTTTTTCATTCGAAGGTCCGAAGAAGAAGATATGCCAATCACCCAACTCAAGCTGTTGAAGCTTGTGTACATCGCTTACGGGTGGGTGGCCGCTATTCTCGACAGACGCTTGTTTGAAGAGCGTATTGAGGCGTGGCAACACGGACCTGTAGTCGAGTCTCTGTATCATGAGTTTAAGCACTACGGAAAGCAGCCCATTGACAGTTACTCAATTTGCTACGATCTGGAAAGTGAAAAAATGTCGTTTCCAGAGATACCTAAGTCCGACGAAGACACTCTTAGAGTTCTTCATTATGTATGGGAGATTTACAAGAGATTTTCTGCGTGGGACTTGAGAAATAAAACGCATGAAAAAGATACCCCTTGGAGCAAGGCTTATGTCCAGGGTTTTACGGGAGTTGTGATTCCGCATGAAAGTATAAAGGAGCATTTCTCAAGGAAGATACGAGAATACCTAGATGAATGATGATGAAACTAGCCTGCTGGAAAAATTAAGCAAGAAATCCACCGAAAAGATGGCAAAAAGGGTTGGGGAGATTGACCAACTACGGCCAGAGGAACTTGCTAACAGGAAGCGGGCTACTGGTTTTTTTGTCAAGCATCATTGGGACTCAGAGATAGGTCCATTTTTAAACTGGCTTAAATTCGCAGTTATTTCTATATCATCGCTGGCTGTCACGGCACTGGCTCTTTGGTATCTTTGGAAAGTCAAAGACAGTCATGCAGCTACAGGTGAGTTGCTTAGTGACATGTTCAACCTAGTACTGGTCGCAGGCGCAACGCTTTATGTAGAACATAGATTCATTGACAAAGACAACTAAAGCTTAAAGTGTGCTCAATTGAACAAAGAACCGAAAAGAAACGTGGAAAAGCTTTCCCTTATTGAGGCGAGAAAGCAGAACAGATTGCCGGATTTCGTCGCACAGCACTCTGGTGTACTTGCGGAAAATGAGGAATTTATCCGTCTTTTGGAGCGGGTTGAACGGGATCAGCAAACCCCTCTATCAAGGCGTCGAAGATAGCCGAGTGCGACTTTTTGCGCATATTGTGACGAAGTTCAAACTCACCTAAGTACTTGGGCATGTGCTTTTTGGACACGTGAACGTGTGTTCCATTGACGCTCCGCTTGAAGATATTCCAGAAACCTTCAATGCCGTTGACGTGGATTTCACCCCGTGCGTACTCCTTTTTGCCGTGCTCTACTTTGTCGTGGTTGTAGCCCATTTTTGAGAGCGGGTGGTAGGTGCGCAGTTCGTCTGTGCTGACCTTTGAACCTGGCTCTACATGCTCGGCAATATGGGGCAATACATCAGTCTGGCGGACAGTATCTACAACCTTTGTCACCACGTCTCCACCACGCTCTTGCATACCCAGTACGATGGTCTTGTGTTCGTTGGCACCGCGTCCGCGCTTACCGCCAGATCGCTTGCCACCGATGTAGGTTTCGTCGATCTCCACGTGACCACCTAAAACGGGGTCACCGTCGATTTCACCCATGTATTTACGTATTTCGTGACCCATGCGCCATGCGCACTTGTACGTGACGCCCAGTGCCCGTTGTAGCTCTTTAGCGGCCACGCCGTTCTTTGATGTGGAGAAAAGAAAGATCGCGTAGAACCACAACTGGAGCGGTGTACGGGAGCGGTGAAACGGGGTGCCCACCATCGGGTGAACGTGGTGGCCGCAGTACTGGCAGGAGTAGGCTGGCTTACCGGCGAGGCGATGAAACTTCGAGGCTTTCTCGCACTTGGGGCAGTCGAATTCTGTGCCGCCGTAGCGCACTTCCATCAGGTGTTCCAGACACGAATCATCCGTGGGGAATTTGGCGAAGAAATCTCTCACAGTGAACTTCATTTTTGGCTATCCTCTCGACTTGAGACCTATTGTACGTATAGCCAGTACGGACGTCAAGGGGATAATATCGAAATATTTTGATATAGCTTGGGGCCGCTGCTAGACTGCTTGGCCTATGGTTTCCTCTACCCAAGCATCCCTGGCAGCCCCGGAGTCGGCCGAGCCGACCCCGCAGGAGCAGCTCAGCGCCCTCACTGCCCTGTGCAAGGCCAGTGCAGATTCGCTGCGCCTGCTGGTGCTGCGGGTACTGAGCCGCGATTCTTTCGGGGTCTCTGAGCTGTGCTACCTGTTCGAAATGCGCCAGCCCGCACTCAGCCATCACCTCAAGGTGCTGGCCAATGCCGGCCTGGTCGCCGCGCGGCGCGAGGGAAACTCCATTTTTTACCGCCGGGCCGAACTGGGCCAGCAACCGGCCCTGGACGCCCTCCAGCACACGCTGTTTGAAACAGTCGACACGCTCGCGCTGCCGCCGACCGTGGAGCAGCGGCTGGAGGAGCTGCACCAGCAGCGGGAGGCCAACTCCAGCAGTTTCTTCCGCCTCAACGCGCACAAATTCCGGCAGCAGCAGGACCTGATCGCCAGCTATGAGCAATACGCCGACGTGGTCAGTGAAGTACTGCGCGACGCGCCCCTGACCCGCTACGGGACAGTCCTGGAGGTCGGACCGGGCGACGGTTCCTTCCTGATAGAGCTTTCGGACGTATTTGAGAACGTCATCGCGCTGGATAACGCGCCGTCCATGCTGCAGCAGGCGCGGGAAAAGACCGGGGCCAAGGGCCTGCGCAACATCACCTTTATAGACGGCGACACCCGCCACCCCAGGCTACGCAACCTGGAGGCGGATTGTGTCGTCATGAACATGGTCCTGCACCACACCCCTGCGCCGGGGGAGATTTTGCGGGACATCGCCGCGTGTCTCGTCCCCGGGGGCGTCCTGCTGGTGACGGAACTGTGTCGTCACGACCAGGGCTGGGCGCGCGAAAATTGCGGCGACCTGTGGCTCGGCTTCGACCCGCAGGATCTCACCCGCTGGGCCATCGAGGCGGGGCTGAGCGACATCGCCAGTGTCTTCCTGGCCCAACGCAACGGTTTTCAGGTACAGGTGCGGCTGTTTGGACGCGCCTAATTTTTTTGTTTTACAAGGATAATGCTATGAGCGAGACAACTCTTTTCACTTCCGAATCCGTATCCGAAGGACATCCCGACAAGATGGCGGACCAGGTGTCCGACGCCGTCCTGGATTACATTCTCGAGCGCGACAAGGACGCACGCGTGGCGGTCGAGACCCTGGTCAAGACCGGCATGACCATCGTGGCCGGCGAGGTCACCACCTCTGCGGTCATGGACCTGGAAGAAACTATCCGCAAGACCATCCTGGACATCGGCTACAACGATTCCGAGATGGGCTTCGACGGCGAATCCTGCGCCGTCCTGAACGCGATCGGCAAGCAGTCCCGCGACATCGCCATGGGTGTCGATGACAGCGAAGATCACGAACAGGGTGCCGGCGACCAGGGCCTGATGTTCGGCTACGCGACCAACGAGACATCCGTGCTGATGCCGGCGCCGATCTACTACTCACACAAGCTCGTGGAACGCCACGCACAGCTGCGCAAGGACGGCACCCTGCCCTGGGCGCGTCCGGACGCCAAGAGCCAGATCACGCTGCGCTACGAAGGTGGCAAGCCGGTCGCGATCGACGCGGTGGTCCTGTCTACCCAGCACAGCGAGGACGTCACCCAGAAGGAGATCCACGCGCATATCCTGGAGAAGGTCATCAAGGACGTACTGCCCGCCGAGTGGCTGCACAAGGACACGCTGTACCACATCAACCCCACCGGCCAGTGCATCATCGGCGGCCCCGTGGGTGACTGTGGCCTGACCGGTCGCAAGATCATCGTCGACACCTACGGTGGCATGGCCCGTCACGGCGGCGGCGCTTTCTCCGGCAAGGACCCGTCCAAGGTTGACCGCTCCGCGGCCTACGCCGGCCGCTACGTGGCCAAGAACGTGGTTGCCGCCGGCCTCGCGGATCGCTGTGAAATCCAGGTCTCCTACGCAATCGGTGTCGCGGAGCCGACTTCGATCTCCATCGACACCTTCGGTACCGGCAAACTGTCCGACGCGAAAATTGTCGAACTGGTGCGCGAACACTTCGACCTGCGTCCCAAGGGTCTGATCGCGATGCTGGACCTGAAGCGCCCGATCTACACCAAGACCGCTGCCTACGGCCACTTCGGCCGCGAAGAGCCGGAGTTCACCTGGGAGAAGACCGACAAGGCCGATGCCCTGAAGGCGGCGCTGTAAAGCGCCCCGCAACCGAATCACTTTTGTACAGGGCCCAGGCCCGGAGGAAACACAATGAGCACAGCAGAACAACTCGCAGCCGGTGAAGACTACAAGGTTGCCGACATCTCACTGGCCAACTGGGGCCGCCAGGAACTGGGCATCGCCGAGAGCGAAATGCCCGCCCTGATGGCGCTGCGCGAGAAATACGCCGACAAGAAGCCCCTGGCGAACGCGAAAATTCTCGGCTGCATCCACATGACGATCCAGACCGGCGTTCTGATCGAGACACTGATCGCGCTGGGCGCTGAGGTCCGCTGGTCCTCGTGCAACATTTTCTCGACACAGGATCACGCGGCCGCTGCGATTGCCGCCGCCGGCATCCCGGTGTTCGCGTGGAAAGGCGAGACCGAGGAAGAATACGAGTGGTGTATCGAACAGACCATCCTGAAGGACGGCAAGCCTTGGGACGCCAACATGATCCTGGACGATGGCGGTGACCTCACGGCCATGCTGCACGAAAAGTACCCCGAGATGCTGGACAACATCCACGGCATCACCGAGGAGACCACTACCGGTGTACATCGCCTGGAGCAAATGCTCAAAGAGGGCACGCTGAAAGTCCCGGCGGTGAATGTCAA
>CAYGOX010000119.1:0-10322 GCA_964351485.1 uncultured Halioglobus sp. | reverse complement strand
CAGGCGGCCGGGTGTGGCGACGACGATTTCGGGATCCTTGCGGAGCAGGGCGCGCTGGTATTTGAAATCCGCGCCACCGGTAATACCGGCGACCGAGAGGCGAGTATGCTTGAGCAGCTGCCGCGCGGCCTTGAGGATCTGCCGGGCGAGCTCGCGAGTCGGAACCAGTATGAGCGCGAGGGTTCCCTCCTGCGCGTGGTCTGATTCCGCCAGGATGTGCTGGGCAATGGGAAGCAGGTAGGCGAGGGTCTTGCCGCTGCCGGTTTCCGCTGTGGCGTGGATATCCCTGCCGGCCAGCGCGGGCGGGACAACAGCGCTCTGCACCGCTGTGGGTTCCTCGAACGCAAGCGAGTCCAGTCCCAGGCGAAGGCCGCGGTCCAGGGTAAGCTCTTCAAACACTGCAGTTGTTCCGGTTCATACAGGCAGGCTGCAGTGTAACGCATTCGGGGCCCCACATGGATTGCCAGTCGTGCGCCGGCTGTTGCACACTGGGCGCCGCACACACCGGACAACAGAACAGGACGCAGCGAATAATATGGTCATGGCAGTGGAAATAACGCAGACCGGCGGGCCGGAAGTCATGCAGCTTCGGGAAGTTGACCCGGGGCCACCAGCGCCGGGGTTTGTGACTGTAGAAAACCGTGCGATCGGTTTGAATTTTATCGACACCTACCACCGCAGCGGGCTCTACCCGGTGCCGTTGCCAACCGGCATCGGTGTCGAGGGTGCTGGCGAGGTGGTAGCAGTGGGCGAGGGCGTGTCCCTCAAGCCGGGTGACCGGGTGGCCTACTGTTCGGCGGGGTTCGGCGCCTATTCGCAGGCACTCAACCTGCCCGCGGCGCGACTGGTGCCGCTGCCCGACGGGATCAGCTACGAGCAGGCCGCAGCGGTCCTGCTCAAGGGGCAGACTGCGGAGTACCTGTTGCAGCGGACCTACCCACTCAAAGCTGGCGAAACCTGCCTGTTTCACGCCGCGGCCGGCGGCGTCGGGCTGATTTTCGGTCAGTGGGCGCGCAGTATCGGCGTTACCGCGATTGGCACCGTCGGCAGCGAGGAGAAGCGTCAGCTCGCGCTTGATCACGGGTTTGCCCATGTCATCAATTATCGGCAGGAGGATGTTCCCGCGGCTGTTCTCAAGATCACCGACGGCGCCAAACTGCCGGTGGTGTACGACGGGGTCGGGCGCGACACCTTCGAGGCCTCGCTGGATTGCCTCGCCCCCCGCGGTCTGATGGTCAGTTTCGGAAATGCCTCCGGCGCGCCGCAGCCGCTGGAGTTGCAGACGCTGGCCAACAAGGGGTCGCTCTACATCACGCGCCCGACGATGGTGACCTACACGGCCTCGCATGAGGGACTGCTGCAGTCATCGGCCGATGTCTTCGACCGTGTGCTGGCCGGTGATATCACCGTGGAGATCAACCAGCGTTACGCGCTGGCCGATGTACAGCAGGCTCACCGCGACCTGGAAGCCCGGCGCACCACCGGTTCGACCATCCTGCTCCCGTGAGCGAGGCCGCAGACCACGCCGGGCCGGCGTCCGAAAGTGACGCTACGCCGGTCAGGGCCGGCGCGATCTATGCACTGGCGGCACTGCTACTGGCGTATATCCTGTCCTTTGTCGATCGCAATGTCATGGCGGTGTTGATTGGCCCGATACGCGAAGACTTTGCCATCAGCGATTTCCAGTACAGCCTGCTGCACGGTTTCGCTTTTTCCATGTTCTATATATTCCTGGGTCTGCCGATCGCCAGGATTGCCGATCGCGGCAGTCGCAAATGGGTGATCACGATCGGGGTGCTGTGCTGGAGCCTGATGACCTGTCTGTGCGGACTCGCGCGCAGTTTCGGGAGCCTGTTCCTTGCCCGGGTCGGTGTCGGGGTGGGCGAAGCGGCGTTGTCGCCGCCGGCCTACAGCCTCCTGAGCGATTACTTTTCCTCTGAGAACCTGCCCCGGGCGATGGCGATCTACACACTGGGGATCACCCTCGGTGGTGGCCTGGCCTACATCATTGGCGGGGAAGTCTACGAGTACTTCTTGGTGGCCGGCTCACTGATCCTGCCCGGCTATGGCGAACTGGGCGCCTGGCAGACAACGTTCATTGTGGTGGGCCTGCCGGGCTTCCTGATCGTCGGCATGCTGGCGCTCATGGTCGAACCCGAGCGCCGGGGCGGGGCGGACAATGTTGCCAGCCATTCGCTGGCCGAGATCAGCGATCACCTGCGTCGCCACTGGCAAACCTACGGCGGGTTGATCCTGGGGGTGTCGCTGCTTTCTGTGCTGGGGTACGGGACCATGGCCTGGTATCCGGAGTACCTGATTCGCAGTCACGGTCTGGGCCGCGCCGAGGCCGGTTCGACGTTCGGGTTGATTTTTATTATCGCCGGCAGCCTGGGCACGCTCGTGGGCGGTTTCAGCGCCCGTCCGCTGCTGGCGCGCGGTTACACCGACGCCAATCTGCGGCTGATCATAGCCATAGCGCTGCTCTGGGCGATACCGGCGGCGCTGGGTCCGCGTGCGACCACTGCGACGATAGCGGTTTACGCGGCGGTGCCCATTGTCTTCTTCCTGAACAGTTACTTTGCCCTGGCTATCGCCGCCCTGCAGCGAATCACACCGAACCGGATGCGGGCGCAGGTATCGGCGCTGTTGCTGTTCATGACCAACCTGTTTGGCCTGGCCCTGGGGCCGACCGCCGTGGCCGCACTGACGGATTTCGTGTTTCGCGATGACGCCGCGCTGGCGCAGTCGCTGGGACTGCTGCCGCTGCTGGTGTGTCCTGTGGCCGCCGCGCTGGTGCTGTGGAGCCTGCGCTATTACCGCCGCGCGCTGGCGGAGGCAGACTGAGATGATCGTCAGGCCTGTAGTTCTTGAATCCGGCCCCGTGCGCCTGGAGCCCCTGTCGCAGGATCACGCCCAGGGATTGTACAACCGCGGTCGCAGCGCCGCGGACTGGGCGTTTATGCCGCGCAGCTGTTTTGTCGATCTGGCCGATACGCGCCAGTGGATCGACGAGGCGCTGGCGGCCGAGGGACAGCTACCGTTTGCCATCGTGGAAACCGGTAAGGGCCGGGTGGTTGGCAGCACCCGCTACCTGGCGATTCGTCCGCAACACCGATCCCTGGAGATCGGCTGGACCTGGCTGGGCAGCGAGTGGCAGCGCACCGCGGTGAACACCCGGGTGAAAAGCCTGTTGCTGACGCACGCCTTCGAACGCCTCGGTTGCGTGCGGGTGGAGTTCAAGACCGACTTGCGCAACACCCGCTCGCAAGCCGCACTGGAGCGGATAGGCGCGACACGTGAGGGCGTACTGCGCCGGCACATGATTGTGCAGAACAATCACGTGCGCGACTCGGTGTACTACAGCGTTATCAGTGACGAGTGGCCGCAGGTGCGGGCGCACCTGGCCACGATGCTGGAGCGGGATTAACTGATGGTGGACTGTACCGTTTCGTTGTCGGAGAACATGTCGGCGAACAGCGCGGAGGAGAGGTAGCGCTCGCCCGAGTCGGGCAGGATCGCGACCACCATTTTGCCCTCGTTGCCGGGTTGGCGCGAAACGCGGTCTGCCACGGCCATGGCCGCGCCCGACGAAATCCCGGCGAGAATACCTTCCTGCTGCATCAGTTTGTGCGCCCAGGCCATGGCGTCTTCACTGCTCACCTGCTCCACCTGGTCGACCATGTCCAGATCGAGGTTGGCCGGCACAAAGCCGGCGCCGATGCCCTGGATCTTGTGCGGCGCGTGAACCGGTTACTCGCCGGCCTTGGCAGCGGTGATCATCGTGGTCGTGTCCGGTTCGACTGCGACGGTGGTGATCGCCTTGCCCTGTGTTTGCTTGATGTAGCGTGAGATGCCCGTCAGTGTACCGCCGGTGCCGACACCGCAAACGAGAATATCCACCTGTCCGTCCGTATCGGCCCAGATTTCCGGCCCGGTGGTTTGTTCATGAATGGCCGGGTTGGCAGGGTTCTCGAACTGGCCCGGGGTCCAGTGGTTGTCCGGATCCGAAGCAACAATTTCCTCTGCTCGCGCCATAGCGCCGGCCACGCCCTTGGCGCCGTCCGTCAGACGGACTTCAGCGCCCAGCGATTTCATCAGCATGCGGCGCTCCAGGCTCATGGTGTTGGGCATCGTCAGGATGCACTTGTAGCCCTTGGCCGCGGCGACAAAGGCCAGCGCGATGCCGGTATTGCCGCTGGTCGGCTCCACGATCGTCATGCCGGGTTTGAGTGTGCCGGCTTTCTCGGCGGCGGCAATCATGCTGTGGCCAATGCGGCACTTCACCGACATCGCGGGGTTGCGGTTCTCAAGCTTGACGAACACATTGCCGGCACTGATCCGGTTGATCTTGACCAGCGGTGTGCCGCCAATGGTTTCGGCGTTATCGGGAAAGATTTTACTCATCGGGGTGTCCTTCGGTGTCGGGGCGTTCTGGGAAGGGGTGTTGCGGTCAAGGGTAGTAGCCCGGCGGTGTGCTGTCTAGCGCCGGCGGTTTGCGACTCACGTCCGGCAAAAAAATCGGTATGTCGGGGAACCAGGGGGTGATTACGGTGTCGGAACAAGGGCAGGCAGTTGCGGTGCCTGCAGGTGACAACTACTGGATTCCTTCCAGGTCCTCATGTTTGACTGGCCGGCAGCTTTATCTGCCGGCTTTTTTTTGCCCGCTCAGGGCTCGGATGCAGGCTGTGATTGAGTGGCGGCCAACAGGGATTGTTCGTTTTGCGGGCCGAGCAGGGTTTGTACCAGGGCCCCCTCGGGGTTGATGACCAGGGTTGTGGGCAACACCGCAGGGCGGCGGATGCCCAGGGCGGCCGAGGGATCGTCTGTGAGCGTTTTGAACCGGATGCCGAGCCGGGACTCCTGTTCGCCCAGTGCTTCCCCGGTCAGGCCATCGTAGTTCACGCCAAAGACGGTGATGTCGGGGTGCTCTTCGTGCACGCGATTGAGTTCCGGGATTTCCTCGATGCAGGGTTTGCACCACTGCGCCCAGTAGTTGACCAGCACCCACTGGCCGCGGTGGGCCTCGAAGGGAGCGTCGGGAGCGCTTTCCTGCCCCGAGGAACAGGCGGCGAGAAAGCCGAGCAATAGGGTGGGCACCAGGCGTTTCATATCGGACTCAACGTGCAAACAGGTCGGCAAGGCTGGTGTTGAGCAACTCACGCTGGTTGCTGCGCTGGTTGGACAGCAACTCGTGGGCGTTGTGCTGCCAGTCGAGTTCCGCAGTGAGGTCCTGCGCGGTCAGTACGCGTTCGTGGTTGACCCATTCCTTGAGTTGCCAGAACGGCAGGCTGTGCAGGTCCCGCGCCAGCAGGTAGTGCCCGCGGTCGTTCTGGGTGATGACTTTCTTGTCCAGAAGGATGTCGCGCAACTCCCCCCAGGTTTCACTGTCCAGGCCGCGAATCACCGAGTGACGTCCATCGAGCAGCTCGATTTCACGCAGTGAAGAGCCCGATTTCTGCTTTTGCCAGAACAGGTACAGCACATCGAGGGCTTTCAGCACACGCGGCCGCGAGGCCTGTTCGGCGCTCTGGTAAGCCGACAGGCTGTGCACGAGGATGCCGCCCATCAGTACGATATTCCACGACAGGTAAATCCACAGCAGGAACAGGGGGACCGCGGCGAATGCGCCGTAGATGAAGGTGATACTCGATCCCACGACGAGACTGGTGAATAGTGAGCGCGCCAGGTGGAATGCGCAGGCGGCGATGAATCCGCCGATCAGTGCGTGGCGGAACGGCACGGAACAATTGGGCACGGCCGCGTAGACCAGGCTGAAGCCGGCCGTTGACAGTAGCAGGGGCAGTGCCCAGAGCGCGAAGGCACGGGCACCGAGGACGTCGAGTTGCTCGCCCAGTGTATCGGCAAACGAGCTGAGGTAGGTGCCCAGTCCGAGCGCGACACCGATCGTGATGGGCGCCAGTGTCAGGACGGCCCAGTACAACAGAAAGCTGGACAGGGCACTGCGGTTTTCCCGGGCCCGCCAGATCAGGTTGAAGGCCTTTTCGACATTGCGCAGCATCAGGACGGCGGTCACCAGCAGGAAGGCGATACCCGGCCCGGTCAGTGTCTTGGCCTGCTGCGAAAAGTCGCTCAGGTATTGCTGGATCTCCGAGCCCGACTCGGGGATGAGGTGTTCAAACAGGAAACCCTGCATCTGCTCCTCAAGGCCCTGGAAGGCGGGGATGGCGGACGCCATCGTGTAGGCCACGGTCAGCAGCGGGACCAGGGCGAACAGGCTCATATAGGTGAGCGCGGCGGAATTTTCCGAACAGCGGTCGGCGAGAAAGCGCAAAAAAACGTACCGCAGTCGCCGCCAGAACTCGATCGCCAGGTGTTTGAGGAAATCCATGGCGGCATTATGGCACGGATGCTCCCCGGGGCGAATGGCGGGCCGGGCGTTGCGCGGCGCGTTTGGTATACTGCCGTCCGGATTGCAGGAGCCTGTTTTATGAGCAAGATTACCCTTTATCACAACCCGCGGTGTTCGAAGTCGCGCACTACCCTGGCGTTGCTGCAGGAGCACGGCATCGAGCCCGATATCGTGTTGTACCTGGAGAACCCGCCGAAGGAACCGGAAATACGGTCCCTGCTGAAAAAGCTGGGGATCGAGGCGTCCGAGCTGGTCAGGTCGAAAGAGGCGGACTTCAAGGCCGCCGGCCTCTCGCGGGAGTCCACGGGCAAGGAACTGGTCGCTGCGATGGCCCGCTATCCCAAGTTGATCGAACGCCCTATCGCCGTGCGCGGTGACCGCGCGGTCCTGGGTCGTCCACCGGAAAACGTGCTGGCACTGCTCGACTAATGAGCGACCCCTATATCCTGGTCCTGTACTACTCGCGCGGGGGTGCGACCGCAAAAATGGCGGAACATATCGCCCGCGGGGTCGCGCAGGTGTCCGGGATGTCGGCGCGCCTGCGCACGGTGCCCTCGGTCTCACCCGATACGCAGGCCAGCGAACCCGAGGTGCCGGAGGAGGGGCCGCTCTACTGCGAGCTGGACGACCTGCGCCATTGCGCCGGGCTGGTGTTGGGCAGCCCGACCCGCTTCGGCAACATGGCCGCGCCACTGAAATATTTTATCGACCAGAGCAGCTCTGTCTGGCTGAGCGGCGATTTGATCGACAAGCCCGCGGCCGCTTTTACCTCGACGTCCAGTCTGCACGGCGGCCAGGAGAGCACGCTGCTGACGATGCTGCTGCCACTGCTACATCACGGGATGGTGATCGCCGGTCTGCCCTACAGTGAGCCCGGTCTGATGACCGCGACGACGGGGGGCACCCCCTACGGCGCTTCGCATTGGGCGGGCCCGGACAACAGTCGTGTTGTCGACGAGTCTGAATCCACGCTGTGCCGGGCGCTGGGTGCGCGCGTGGCGCGGCTCGCGCAGGCACTGCAGCCATGATCGAGTCCCGCCGCAAAATTGCGGGCCGCCTTACCTGGCTGAGTTGGGCGGTGCTGCTTCTGCAGCAGGCGATTGATAGTGGGCTTCATGCCGCCCCCTGGTTTATCTGGGCGTTGAAACTGGTGCCGTTGCTGCTGTTCCTGCCCGGGATGCGGCGGGACAATTTACGCAGTTTCATCTGGCTTTGTTTTGTTTGTCTGGGCTATTTTCTCGTACTTGTCCAGCGACTGTTCGCGCAACCCGGGGATATCCTGGCGTGGATCGGTATGGTCGCTGATGTCGCCCTGTTTATCGCTGCGATGTTGTACGTTCGATGGCGCGCACAGGAAATGCGCGTCCACCCGTGACAGAATCGTGCCCATGCACGACCCGGAGTACCGTTCATGAGTAAACCATCCCTGTTGCGCCGCGTGTTCGGGTTTTTATGGAACCTCCTGACCCGAATCCGCCTCGCACTGGCCAACATTCTCTTTCTGGTGATGCTGGCGTTGATCTACTTTGTCTACATGGGCGGCGGCCCCGAGCCGATGCCGAAGAAGGCGGCGCTGTTGCTCAATATCAGCGGGACGGTCGTCGATGAACGAACCCCGGTCGATCCACTCATGGCGATCCTGAGTGAGCCCACCCCGGCTGACCACGAGGTACTGCTGCGCGATATCATCGAGTCTATCGAGATTGCCGCCGAGGATCCGTCCATCACCGCCCTGGTGATGGAGCTGGATGCGCTGCTGTATGTGGGTATCAGCAAGAGCATGGAAATTGTGCCGGCGCTGGAGACGTTCCGCGCCTCGGGAAAACCGATCGTCGCGGTCGGTGACTACTTCAGTCAGGACCAGTACCTGCTGGCCAGCCATGCAGATCGCGTGATCACACACCCGCTTGGCGGCGTTGCCGTGGAAGGTTTCAGCAGCTACCAGAATTATTTCCGTGAAACGCTGGAGAAGTTATCGGTCAGTATGCACGTCTTTCGTGCCGGCGATTTCAAGTCTGCGGTAGAACCGTTTACGCGAGACGACATGTCGCCCGGAGAAAAGGAAGTCACACAGGCGTGGCTGGATGATTTGTGGTCCCAGTACACGGCCATCGTCGAGACCCGGCGGCAATTGCCCGAGGGCGCAGTTGATACCTATGTGAATACCTTTGCCGAGGCGCTGAAAGCCAATGGCGGCGATTCCGCCGGACTCGCCCTCGAGGCCGGGTTGGTCGACGGGCTGATGTCGCGCAGTGCGAGCAACGACATGCTGATCGAACTGGTGGGCGCGCAGAATGAGGATGGCTTGTACGAGGCTGTTGTATTCGAGCGCTATATCGCGCGCAAGCGTCCCGGTGTCCTGGAACAGCAACCAGTCGGCGACCGTGTGGCAGTGGTGACCGCGTCGGGCAATATTCTGCCGGGTGAGCAGCCACCGGGCACGATTGGTGGCGATACGTTGGCGCGCCTGATTCGCGGCACGGCAGATGCCGAGGGTGTGAAGGCCATCGTACTGCGCGTCAACAGTGGCGGTGGCAGTATGTTTGCCTCCGAGGTGATTCGCCAGCAGGTCCTGTATGCGAAGCAGCGCGGATTGCCCGTTGTGGTTTCCATGGGCAGTGTTGCGGCATCGGGCGGGTATTATATCGCCGCCGATGCCGACGAGATCTGGGCCACGCCGGCCACCATTACCGGCAGTATTGGAGTGTTCGCGGCGTTTCCCACCTTCGAGCGCATGCTGGAACGCATCGGGGTGCGCACCGACGGTGTGGGCACCACGGATCTGGCAGGGTCCCTGCGCATTGATCGCCCGTTGGCGCCCGAACTGGCCAGCGCGCTGACCAGCAACATCGAGTTTGCCTACGACAAGTTCCTGGAACTTGTGGCGGCCGGGCGCAACATGACCGTGGAGCAGGTCGATGCGATCGCCCAGGGTATTGTCTGGAGCAGTTCGGCGGCGAGGGAGGTCGGCCTGGTCGATGCGCTGGGCACGCTCGATGATGCGATCGACGCCGCCGCGCAACTGGCCGGCCTCGAGGATTTCGAAGTCGAGTACGTCTCCGAGCCTCTGTCGCCCAGGGATCTGTTGCTGAAACAGCTGGCGAATCGTACGGGGAGCCTGGGCCTGATCCAGGCCGGTTCTACCCACGCACTGGTTGAGCAGTTGTTGTTACCGGTCAGAAAAGCAGCCAACGAGATCTCGCTGCTGCAGGACCCGCGCCATCTTTACCTGCGTTGCCTGGGTTGCGGCGCGGTTCGCTAGCGTCTGTCAGTTCTGCGGTGCCAGGAGCGGTTCTTCCTGGCTGCGTCCCTCACGCCAGCGCGCCAGGTCTTCCAGGATCATATAGAGGCAGGGTAGCAGCAGCAGGGTAATGACTGTTGCGAAGATGATCCCGAAAGCCAGTGAAATAGCCATGGGAACCATGGACTCGGCCTGGCTGGTACGTTCCAGCAGCATCGGTATCAGGCCGAAGAACGTGGTCAGTGAGGTCAGCAGGATCGCCCTGAACCGCCGCGTTCCACCGTCGACGACCGCCTGGTAGCGGTTGGCGCCGCTGCGCACCGCCTTGTTGACGAAGTCCACCAGAATCAGACTGTCGTTCACCACGACTCCGCTCAGGGCGATGACGCCCATCAGTGACATCATGCTCAGCGGGTAGCCGGTCACCCAGTGCCCGAAGATGGCGCCAATCATGCCGAAGGGGATCACGCCCATGATAATCAGGGGCTGGAGATACGACTTGGTGGGGATCGCCAGCAGCGCGTAGATGCCAAACAGTGCCAGGGCGAAGCCGATAATCATGCTCATCGCCATCTTTGCCTCTTCATCGGCGATGCCGGAAATGGCGTAGGTCAGCCCGGGGTATTTTTCCTGCAACTTCGGTATCACATTTTTTTCGATATCGGCGCTGACCTTGGCGGGCTCCACAATCTTCTTGTTCACCTCGGCAGT
>CAYGOX010000118.1:8450-10369 GCA_964351485.1 uncultured Halioglobus sp. | reverse complement strand
CGCCGGAGAGGTCATCGTTGCCCCGGTTGCCCTCGATAATATCGTCGCCGCTGGTGCCGATGATGGTGTCATCGCCCGCGCCGCCATCGATTTCCTCGAAGTTGCTCAGCGTAGGTCCGTTGGAGAGATCAAGGGTGTCATTGCCACTGCCGGCCTGGAGGGTGTCGTAGCCATCGCCACCGTCGATGGTTTCAATGTTCTGGATGTTGGCGAGGCCGTCTTCCACTTGAAGGACATCGTTGTAACGCCCGCCGACAATGCTGTCGGTGCCTTCACCGCCGTCGTACTGATCCAGGCCCGCATTGCCATGCAGTGTGAAGGTATCATCGCCCGCGGCGCCGGAAAGTTCGTCGTTGCCGCCGTAGCCGGTGATGGTATCGTCTCCGCTGCCGCCGACTACCGTGTCATCCCCGTGGGTGCCGCGTAATTGTTTGCCTTGCTCGTGAACGTCAATTTGTGCGTTGGCGATAGTGGTTTGGGTACCGTCGGAGACTGTAAAGGTAAGGGGCACTTCCTGGTCGAACATGCCGGCTGATGGCTGGAATGTCCACGTGCCGTCCCCGTTGTCCTCGACAGTGCCATACTGTTGGTCCACCGATACTTCGCTGATGGTCAGGGCGTCACCTTCCACATCGGTGGCGCGAGCCAGGAGCTCTTCGGTGGTGATCGTCCTGGCCGTTTCCTGTTCCAGTCGGCCCAGTTCAATATCGCCAACCCTGGCGGCATCGTTGACCGGGGTTACATCCAGGCTGGCCGTGGCGAAGACCGTTTCTTCGCCATCGGATACTGAAAAACGCAGGGGAACATCGTCACCGTGAAAATTTTCTCGCGGCGTAAATGTCCAGGAGCCACCGCTATTGTGGTCCACGGTGCCGAATCGCGGATCAACGTCCACGCGCAGCACGCTCAACTGATCCCCATCGATGTCGCTGGCGCCCGCCAGCAGGTCCCGACTGTCAAAGGTGACAGCGAGGTCCTCCTGCGTGTTTCCCAGATTGATCGATTCTACGGTTGGCCCGTCATTGACCGAGAGCACGTCCACCGTGGCAACGCCAGTCGATACCGTTTCGCCATCGCTCACTGCCACAGAAAGCGGCACGTTATCGCCGTGAAAATCGGGCGTAGGTGTAAATGTCCAGGAACCATCACTGTTGGTTGTAATCGTGCCGTACTGGGCGTCGACAGACACCTGGGTAACAGACAGCGCATCGCCGTCGACGTCGCTTGCACCTGCCAGCAGTGTGTCTGCTGTGAGGCGAATGGACACGTCTTCGCTTGTTTCGCCTATCGAAACAGTCTCCAGTGCGGGCGCGGTATTCTCTACAGGCTGGGTTTCCGGCTCCGGTGAGGTGGGCTCGGAAACTGTCGCCGACGCGTCCTGTTTGGTTATCACCTCAGCGGGTTCGGCAGGTGTGTTATCGACGGTAGCTGACTGTTCTGCTTCCAGCGGACGCTCTACGCTGACGTCTACCGTTGACTGACCCTGACCGCTGCTGACAATCAGTTGAATGTCTATGGCCCCAGGGGTGAATCCCGCTGCAGGTGTGATCAGCCACTCTCCCGACGCCAGGGGCTCTACCGCTGCGACTGCGGGGTCGATATCCAGGTCGAGGATGGCGGCACCACTGTCAAACGACAGGCTGCTGCTGTTGATCAGTTGTGCGTCGGTGAGGACAAAGGCTTCAGTTTTCACCGGCGTCGGTGAGGCCGCTGTCGGTGTCTGGGTGACTTCGGCCGGAGAAGGCATCGGCCCGCCATCTGTTCGCTCAACCGGCGGCGACTGCGGGGCTATCGTGTCGGGGGTATTTTCGAATTCGGCGCCGCTTTGCACCTGCAGGCCGTCGGTGGTTTCTGTCTTATCCAGGAAGACATTCTGCAGCGCGAGTTCTTCCTCGTGTGCAGCGTGTTGAACCAGTTGG
>CAYGOX010000118.1:1852-8440 GCA_964351485.1 uncultured Halioglobus sp. | reverse complement strand
AATCGATGTCTACGCACTGGGCATCATGCTGTACGAGATGTTGACTGGCCACGTCCCCTACGACGGAGAAAGCAGCCAGGAAATCATCATGAAGCACCTGACGGCAACACCGGATCTGTCACGACTCGATTCACCCTATCGGGAAGTCGTTGCGGATGCCCTGGCCAAGGACCCGGTAGCGCGGAGTTCTTCGGTAGCAGACATGCGGTCTTTATCTTCTCTGGAAATCATAGAGTCGCTCAAAAATCACACGCTGTTGTCGATAGGGTGCCGGGTAGAGCACGCCATTACGGTGTGTCGGACGACTGTTTGATTTCTTGAGGCGTGCGGCGCCGATTTATCCAGAAACGGCTCGAATCCGGGCGCCCGGGTCAGGAAGTGTGCGCCAGTTCACAGCGTGACCGGCTTATCCAGGGGTCGAGCCGTGCGGTGTTAGCCGTTTTCCCGGTTGAACCGCCCGCCGTATAGCACCGGGCTGGAAACCTGCTCGGGCCGCAGATAGATCGTGACGCGTTCCGCATCGGGTGGGTCGAGATCCGCTGGTGGTTCAACGCCCATCAGTGTCGTGAAGTTGTGGCGCAGGTAACTGCGGTCGGGGTCGTCGACCAGTCTTACCGTGCCGCGAATCTCCACGTACTGCATGTGATCGTGTGGAGAAATGATGCAGACAGTCGCCTGTGGGTTCGCGACGAGGTTCTTGTACTTCATGCGATTCTTCAGCGTCGAGATGCTGATTTCGCCTTCCTCCCACAGAAACGACACCGGGTTGGTCGAAATGCGACCGTCGTTGTGGCGCACGGTGCTTAGCATGGCGATGAAGGTTGTTGACAGGATTGCTTCCTGCGCTTCCGATAGTGTCTTGACAGACATGGTCCCTCCCTGGGAACGGTAATACGGCGCTTCTTATAGCGCTTTGTCAGGGTCTCCTACAATACTCATCGCACGAATGAGTTGGTGCCGCGTCAACACCCGGGGTACCAGGAGTGACAGGCGATTGAATATTCCCGTAACGATGATCGCTTTTTTACGGCGGCGTAGCGCTTTCATTGCCTCTTCTACCACCTCGTCACTGCTTTGCGTTACCGCGGTTGGAAGATTTTCGCCATCCGACTCACCACGGGTGGCCGTGCGGATAAAATCGGTCTGGGTGATGCCGGGACACAGTCCCATCACGTAGATTCCGCGCGCGCGATTTTCGGCCCAGAGACATTCCGAGAACGCGCTGATAAACGCCTTTGTCGCGCTGTACATGGGCTGTGCGGGTGTGGGTAGATAGCTGACCAGCGAGGCGACATTGACCAGTGCATCACCGGACTGTGCCTGTTGCAGGAAGGCGTGGGACAGCGTGACCACCGAGGCACAATTCACCTGGAGGATGTTTTGTTGCTCCTGCAGTGCCGATGCATGGAAAGGTTCCAGTACGCTGTAGCCGGCATTGTTGATGAGCAGGTGCGTGCGCTGTTGTGCCAGATAATCCGTCACGCGCGCCACGCCGGAAGGGTCTGCAAGGTCAGCCGCAAGCACCTCGTGACCATCCCCCGGAAGAGTCTCTGCCAGCGCTTGCAGGCGATCCTCACGCCGCGCGACGCAGGTTACCGCGTAACCCGCGCCGGCCAGTTGGCGTGCGAAGGCTTCGCCGATACCGGCGCTTGCGCCTGTGACCAGCGCGCGCCGGGCGGTCACGGGATTCCCCGGGTATCAGGTGCCGTGCGGCCCAGTTCTGCGGCGGTTTCAGCCCGGACGCGCTGCACGAGCAGCCACATGCCGCCGATTGCCGCCGCCGGGCTGAGCACGGACCATTGCAGGTTGAGTCCACCCCACTTGAGCCAGATGCCCCAGGCCCCGTCCTCAATGTTGCGCAAATCAACCAGAATTTCGCCGAGGTAGATCACCGAGGTATTGCCGTAAAAGGCGCCCCAGTTGGTAAGGATCGCGATACCCAACGCGGTTTTGTAGCGGCGATAGCGCGAGAGCCAGTAGGCGGCCAGCAGTTCCAGGAAACCCGAGTGAGACAGGAGTGCCTCGTGCGCGAGCTGCGCCTCGTGCGGGCGCATGTATCGCGTATCAGCGTTGGCGTATAGCCACCAGGGCCAGAAAATAATCTGGTCGGGTTGTAGTTCAGATCCAAGCTGGTAGAGATAGGTGGTTTTCATGTAAACCGCGGGCAGTTCCCATCCAACCTGCGCACCGCCGCTGGTGATCAACCAGACAACCAGGAACTCGTGCCACTTTTGCGTCAGCGTGCGTGTTTCGCCGGGGTTGTCCACAAATGCAAAGAGTGAGGCCCAGTACCCGATAAAGAGGCTGATGGACACATACTTGTCGGCCGGATCCGGTGCTATGACACCCATGAAAATCAGGGTCCATGCCACGACAAATGCCCCGGGCACCATGATGCCTGACGCGATGTAGGCCTTGCGTCGAATATTGGCGCCGTGAATATTGGTCGGTGACCACTCGAGAATCGATGGCAGGGGTGCGGCGGGTGCAGACGTGGTGTTCATGAGAGTTCCTCGTCTCGATTAGAAGTGGCCGGGTGGCGGCAAATTAATGGCACCACCCGGCTCGGCGCCTAGAGCGCGGTGCAATCCACCGGGTCCATGGCACTGATCCAGTCCCGGATCAGCGCAAGGCCCTCGCTGTGAATCACGCTGCGACCGATCTCCGGCATGCGCACGTCAGTTTCGTTGGAGTTCATACGGTAGGGCATGATCGAACTGTCCGGGTCGCCCGGCACAATCGAGTAATCCAGGCCGCCCGAGCCGGCTCCGGCGGCGACCGGGGGCTTGCACAGGCCGACCTCGGTGCCGAACGGCCGGGAGAACTCAAGGAAGAGGCCTGAGGTGCTGGCAGCTGCGGTCGGGGCGTGACAGTGCGCGCAGTTCACATCCAGATACCCGCGGGCGCGTTCATCGAGCGGCGCGCTCTCGTCGGTCCACGGCGGGATGCGATCGACATCGTCGAGGCTCTCCGGCAGGCCCGCGAGAATGCCCGTGGTCTGCCAGTGAGTCAGTTGATTGATCGCGCCAGACCCGTAGTCGTACGTCCCGTTGAGAGAGCGCGCGGTGGGACCGATGGGTGCCAGTGCGTCCTCGCCGTGACAGTTGGCGCAGTTGTTGGTGTTGGGAATCACGTACTGGGTCGACTGTGACGCGCCGTCGCTATCGATCCAGTTCACCATCCGGGTGCCGCCCGTGACGGTGAGCACGGCGTCGCTCTTGTCCTCGTTCCAGATGTAGGGCAGGGCGGTCCAGCCATCCGCGCGGCGAATCAGCAGGCGGGTTTCCAGAATCTCCTCTCCGCCGTCCGGGAGGCGCAGGTCTGTGGGCAGTGTAAACGTCTTGCTGATGATGGTACCCACGGGGAAATCAAACACGGCCTCGGAACGGTAGGCGGCCTCGGTGGATTCGGGCAGGAACACGAACCGGTACTTGCTGGTGTAGTCGGTGAACAGCGGGGTGTTGAGGTCGTAGGGTGTGCCGTCAATTGCGCCGTGCCGCGGTTCGGTTGCATCGGCGAACAGGCCGTAGTCAGAGAGGTTGGGGCAGTCGGCCACGTAGGCCGCGACGTTGCGTCCCTCACCGTCGGATTCACACAACTCGGCCTGATTGGGTTCCTGGCCGGGGTTGTTCGGGTCTACCGGCGGCTCCAGCTCGATGGGTGGCAGGGTTGCATGGGTGCAATCGAAGTAGGCCGGGTCGGTCGAGATGCGCCACTCCTCGGCGGGACGAGCCAGGAAGATGGCCGCGGTGTTGGCCTGGCCCAGGGTAATCCCCTCGGTGTTGTTGACCACGCAGATCGCGCGATCCTCACTCAGGCCCTCGGGGTACTCCAGCAGCAGGCCGTAGTCGGTGCCGTTGCCCGCGCTGTCGTAGAACACGTCGACCGAGACGCCCTCGCCGTCGAAGACGATGTCTGCAATGGCTGCGGCGAGACCGGCGGGCGACTGGCCGTTGTCGCGAATCTCGTTGTCGTAGATATAGATTTTTTCCGGGACGGGGTCGTAAGTCGGCTTGCTGACACCGCGATCATTGATGTAGTAGCTGACAATCACCACGCCTGCGGACTGGTTGCCCACGATGGTGTTATTGAACGCCTGGACGTCGTCGTTGGCCATGATCATCAGGCCGGTACCGGTCGGCACCAGGCCCACGATGTTGCCCTCGGGAGCGAAATTCGGCTCGTTGTTCTCCACGATGATGTTGTCGAACACGCGCACCGCTTCACCGCCCTGAACGGGCGGCCCGGGCAGGTCGAACACGAGAATACCGCCGGTGTTGCCGCGCGTCTCGTTGTCGTAGACATCGGCGAACTTGGAGTTCTCGATTTCGATGCCGGCCACGTTTTCCCAGGCGTAGTTGCCGCGCACGATGATGACTTCCGATTGACCCACGTAGATGCCGGCATCGCTGGCGCCGCGGACCTCGGTGTCCTCGATCAGTACGTTGCGGGTCTGGACGGGGTAGAGGCCATAGGCACCGTTGCTCTCATCGGCGCCATTGGTCCATTCCATGCGGACACGGCGAATGGTGACGCCGTTGGACCCCTCGACCTTGATGCCGTCGGCGGGCGAATCCTCAACGGCCAGATCCTCAATGATGAAATTATTGCCCGTTGCCAGGATGCTCTGGCTGCCGGTGGTCTGCCCGGCAAAACTCAGTACGGTGCCCGACTCTGCATCCATGCCCTGGCCGCGCAGTACGACGTTGTCGACGCTGACGCTGAGCTCGCCGAAGAAATCCCAGGTGCCTGCCGGCAGTTCCACAACGGTCATCGGACGGGCCTCGATCAGCGCCTGCAGCGTGCGCTGTTCCAGGTCCTGCCCCGGCTCGAGCTGGATCAGTGTGTACCCGGGGTAGTTGGGGTCGACAGGAGGGGGTGTTTCCTGGGGTTCGACGACCGCGCCGTTGCGGTCCTTGCCGTCACTGCACGCGGCGAGCACGCTGCAGACGAGGACACTGATAATCATGAAGCGCAGTCGGGTGTAAAAAGCGACAGACATGGGGAGCACCGTAAACTTGTTGTTATTCAGTCACAGAGTATAGGGCGCCGCCCTGATTTTCAAAGGGCGGACAGGTGTCGAAAGCGCCCGGAGGGTTTACTATGGAGGACCGGGAACCGCGCACTGGAGCCTGCGAACCCAATGACCCTGCTTTTTGTTTACCTGGCAATTGCGATCGGCGTGTCGTTTCTGTGCTCGATCCTCGAAGCCGTCCTGCTGTCTATCAGGCCCAGCTACATGGAGAACCTGACGGTGACGCGGCCGAACGCAGCCGGACGCATACGGCAGGTGAAAGATGATATCGACGAGTCCCTGTCGAGCATCCTGATTCTCAATACCCTTGCCCACACCATGGGCGCCACCGGTGTGGGTTCACCGGCTTTGCGCGTGTTTGGCCCCGAGTGGGAGACGCTTATCGCTGTGGTCCTGACGCTCGTCATCCTGTTTTTCTCCGAGATCATTCCAAAGACCCTGGGGGCGACCTACTGGCGACGGCTCGCGGTACCTGCCTCGTTTATCATTCTTTGGCTGGTGCGCCTGGTTTATCCGCTGGTGTGGATGTCGACACGCCTTACCAAGATGTTCAGCAATAACAAGGAAGACGAGGTGACGCGCGAGGAAATCATCGCGCTGGCCAAGCTGGGCCACAAGGGCGGTGCCTTGATCTCCCGCGAGAACGAATACCTCAACAATATGCTGGCCCTGCGTGACGTACGCACAGAGGAAATTCTCACCCCGCGCACGGTAGTCCACATGCTCGAGGAATCGCTGTCTGTGAAGGAAGCCCTGGATCATCCGCAGACGCGGCAGTTCACCCGTATCCCGATTTTCGCCGGCGATACCGATGCGGTGGTGGGCAAGGTCATCCGCGTGGACCTTTACGAGGCTGAACGCGCCGGCCGTGGCGATCAGCCGATCAAGACGGTGGCCCGCCCGCTGCAGCGCGTGTCCGAAAAGCTCCCCGTACAGAACCTGCTGGACCTGCTGCTCAAGAACCGGGTGCACATGGTGCTGGTGGAGGACGAGTTCGGGCAAAACGCCGGCATCGTGACGCTGGAGGACGCGATAGAAACCCTGTTGGGTCGTGAAATCGTCGACGAGAGCGATACCGTGACCGACATGCAGGAAATGGCGCGCGACAAATACCGGGAGCGGCTGCGCGATATCAGGCAGCAGGCCGACAAGGGCCCGCCCTGACGCGAGCCTGTCGCCCTGTTTCTACACGAACCCTGTTTCTAGGGGAGAAAGCCGTCGCATTCACCGCTGGCCAGCAGGCTGACCAGGGTGACCGCGTTGCCCAGCAGCGTGGTGACATCGGTGCCGCCGAAGTTGGCCGGTCCGTCGGCGACGATGGCGGCAATTGCACTGGCCGCTGCCTGCACGGTGACCTGTTGAGCCGGTGTGAAGCGGTCCAGGTCATTGATTGCCAGCAGCAGCACATTGTTGATTGACACTGCATCGTTATAGCTTGCCAGCGGTGCGCCACCATTGAACGTCGGCGTGAGCGATCCGTCGGCGAGCGCGGCGGCCATGGTCGACGCAATGTTGATCTGCCGGTACAGCTTGACGAAGTCCACCACTGAAAA
>CAYGOX010000118.1:0-1842 GCA_964351485.1 uncultured Halioglobus sp. | reverse complement strand
GCAGGGGCCGGTTGAGTCGCTGAAGAAAACGGTCGGGATGCCCTGGTTGATGAAGTTGATATAGTCGCTGCGGTTCTGTCCAAAGATGGAGCTGACCAGCTGGGTTTGCAGTTTGCCGCCGCCGATGGCTCCCTGCAGCGCACTCACAAAGGCTGCGCCACCTGTTTCGGCGCCGATGGCGAAGCTGATATCGCGCAGGCTCGGGAGCAGGTTCGACCCCTGGATATCAAAGTTGATGTAGGCCACCGTATCAGCCAGCGGTATCAGCGGATTGTTCACGTAAAAGAGCGAGCCTAGCAGGCCGTCTTCCTCCCGATCCCAGAACGCCAGGATGATCGAGCGCCGGGGAGCCGGCAGATCGCCGTTGTAGAAGCGCCACGCGATTTCCAGTACCGCCCCGACACCGGTCGCGTTGTCCGTGGCACCGTTGCAGACAGTGGCGCCGGGGGCATGGGCCGTGCAGCCGGCGAGGTGGTCGTAGTGCGCCCCGATCACAACATACTCGTCGGCAAGGTCAGTGCCTGGAATCAGCGCGAGAATATTGGTGCCCGCGGCGAATCCCTGCTTGTAGGCTGCATCACCCGTGGCCCCGGTGTTGAGGCCCGGGGCACCGAAGCCTGAGAGCAGGTCGATCAGGTAATCCTGGGCTGCGATGGAGCCGGGGGTATTGTTATCCCGTCCATTGAGCGTGTCGTCGGCGAGATTGTCTACGTTGACGACGGCGCAGCCCGAGGACAGCAGCAGGAGCAGGGACAGCAGCGTGGTGGCAATCGGTTTCATGCGGGGTCTACCTTTTTGTATAGATTGTGTCTGTCGTTCAGTATGGTAAACAAACCCCGGGGTGTCCACGCGCACCTGTACGCCATGCCCCCTTCAAATAAGGTATGATCCCCAGCCTGTTTTCGCCCGATACCGTCAGGATGCCCTATGAATGAAGCGTTGATACCCGTACTGATCGGCTGTGGCCAGACCACCGACCGGCGTGGGCCCGAGGAGGGCGCCACCGCGATCGAACTGATGGTGGAGGTGGCCAGGCTGGCGGCAGAGGATGCCGGACCGGGGCAGGTGCTGCTGGACGCGCTGGACAACGTGACGGCGATACAGCTCACGGTCGATACACCCGAGAGCGGCAGCGGGGCAGGGGGAATGGTGCGCAACGTTCCCCACGCGGTGTGTACCGCGCTGGGTATTTCTCCGGCGCCGCAGGTTTACACGCACTCCGGCGGCAACACCCCGCAGATGCTGGTCAACCGGTATGCGCAGGATATTGCGAACGGCGAACTGTCTGCGGCTTTGCTGGTGGGCGCGGAGGCGCTCGCGACCATGCTGTCGCGGCTCAAGCACGGCCTTGACCTCGACAGCTGGATGGATGCTTCGGGCGACGACCCACAGATGCTCGGTGAACACCGCGCGCCGGCCAGTGAGCACGAGTTGGTCTACGGCCTGCAGACACCGGCCGTGGCCTATCCGCTGTTCGAGAATGCCCTGCGCGGCAAGTACGGACTGACGCTGGAGGAGCATCAGGCCAAACTCGGCCGGCTCTTTGAAGGATTCAATGCGGTAGCAGCGGAGAATCCGCTGTCGTGGTTTCCGACGAGGCGCACCGCGCAGGAGATCGTCACTGTCACTGACGACAATCGCTACGTCGGTTTTCCCTATACGAAATATCTCAATTCCGTAATCCAGGTAAACATGGGCGCCGCGGTCATCATGACGTCGCTGGCGCGGGCGCGGGAACTGGGCGTCGCCGAGGATCGTATTGTCTACCTGCATGGCTGTGGCGATGCGAATGACCTGTGGCACCTGAGTGAGCGGGTCAATTACACCTCTTCGCCGGCGGTG
>CAYGOX010000117.1:5565-10394 GCA_964351485.1 uncultured Halioglobus sp. | reverse complement strand
ACGAAGGTGGCGGTCAGGTCGTCGTTGATTACATAGTTCATCTCCAGGATGGTGTAGTCGGTTTCACCTTCCATCTCTGAGCTGAAGTCGCTGACCGAAATGCGGTCGTCGAACGCCAGGCCGTTGCCTTTGACCACGGGATCGATATCGCCTTCCTCGTCGATATCGTGGTAGGCCAGGCGCAGGCTGAAATCGGCGTTTGGTTCCCACAGCGCGACGAGGCGGAACGCCTTGGTTTCACGCTCCAGGTCCTTGTCCAGGGTGATGTTTTTGAAATCGGTGGCCTCATTGGTGTCGTACAGGCCGGCGATGCGGATACCCAGTTCGCCCTCAACCACCGGTATCGAGATACCGGCCTCCGTGAAGCTCTGCTGGATATTGCCCTCGAAGGTATCGAGGCTCGGGTTCCGGCTTTGCAGGATCAGTGCGCCTGCGGGGGAGGCCTGGCCATACAGCGTGCCCTGTGGCCCGCGCAGCAGTTCTACCTGGGACAGGTCGTACATGGCGCTGAACAGGGCGCGCTGCTGGGAAATGTACGCGCCGTCGAAGTAGACGGTAACGCGCGGGGTGACCGGGCCGTTGAGGTCGGTGCCCAGGCCGCGCGTGCCGATATCCGTGTCAAAGGCGGAGCCGAAGATAGTCAGACCGGCGGTCAGGTTGCTCAGGTCGTTGAAGTTGAATGTCGCCGTCTGGGCGATCTGCTCGGCGGTCATCACGTTCACGGTCATCGGTGTTTCAGACAGCGTCTCTTCCCGTTTCTGGGCGGTGACCACGATCTCTTCTATCACCAGGTCCTGGGCTGCTGTGGGCAGGGCCAGTGCGGCCAGTACGGCGGCGGCAATAACCTGCTTACGGGTGTTTATCGACATTGCGGGGTTCTCCAGATTGCGAGTTTCATATTATATAGTCGCAACTATAATAAATGGCCGGGGCGGGCGCAACACAGTGCCGGCCTGACAGCCACAAGGAGAATAACAGTGAGTTCACAAGACCAAATGGACGACTACAGCGGGCCCTTCCAGGGCCGGATCAACCTCGACAGCTTCTCGAAGGAGGGCCTGAAGAAGCTGGTGCGCATCGGCGGGAGCATCTACGGCACGGTGAACCGGCAGTGGTACCTGGCCGTGGCCGAGGAATTTGGCGAGGAGGTGGCCGACCGGCTGCACCACAAAGTCTGGTTTGCGCCCGGCGGCGCCGGGGATCACGAGAATGACATCATCAGTTCGATGATGGGGTTTGGCGACCAGACCGAAATGACCACCGGCCTCAAGGTCTGGCAGTGCCTGCCGGCGATGATCGAGGACATGGAGCTGACCTTCACGCAGATCAGCGACACCGAGTGGGAGATGCACACCCCGCGCTGTCATGTGCCCGAAGCGGGCGAGGCGGGCGGCCCCGAGCTGATGCGTTACATGACCCAGAAAATCTGCGGGCACCTGGAGCTGTTCGGCTTCCGCCACGGCATGGCGCGTTGGAATCCCAACATTCGGATCGACCCGATCAAGCTGCCGCCGCGAGCTGACAAGAGCGAACCGCACTGTCGTTGGCGCATTACCCTCACCGACGGACCGGTGGACTATGCGAAAGATCCCGGCGAGTTTGTGCGCGAGCACGGCCTGGAGCGCGATACCGATGCGCAGATTGTGACGGTGCAGGAAGGTGGCAAATACAGCAAAGGGCGTTTCAGCTAATCACCGAAGGAGACGGGAACGATGAGTTACAGGGTAGTGCAATGGTCGACAGGAAACGTGGGCAGCTATGCCCTCAACGGTATCCTGCTGCACCCGGAGCTGGACCTGGTTGGCGTCTACGCCTTTGCGAAGGACAAGCAGGGCAGGGACGCCGGGCAGTTGTGCGCCTACGGCGACACCACGGGCATCACCGCCACCGGTGATATCGACGCGATTCTGGCGCTGGCGCCGGACTGCGTGTGTTACACGGCCAACAACACGGTCAACGACAATTACCTGGACGAAACCTGCCGCCTGCTGGAGGCGGGGATCAATGTCAGCACCACATCCAACGTGCGGTTGTGTTACCCGCAGGCGCCGTTCAACCGCGAGCTGGTAGAACGATTGGAGCTTGCCTGCCAGCGCGGCGGCTCGACCCTGTTCACATCGGGCATGGACCCGGGGGCGTCCGGCGATTACTTCCCGCTGGCGCTGTCGAGTTTGAGTGAGCGCGTCGACAGCATTCGCGTGGTCGAGATGATGAACTATGCGAGCTATCCAGACCCGGACTACACCGGTTACGTGTTCGGCTACGGCAGGCCGCCGGAGTTCGAGGCGCCGCTGTTCTCGAACAATCGCCTCACCAACAACTGGGGCCCCATGATTTACATGCTCGCCGATGCGCTGCGCGTTGAGATCGAGGAAATTCGCGAGGTGTACGAGACGTCACTGGCGCAGGAGACCATCGATTGCCCCATGGGCCTGATTGAGCCCGGCACCGTCGATGGCGTGTACTTCCAGGTTCAGGGCATTGTCGACGGCAAGCCGATGATTATCGCCGAGCATGTCAACCGGCTGCGGCCAACAACCGACACCGACGATTGGCCCACGATGTCCGACGGAAGCGATACCGGTTACCGCCTGGAGATCAACGGCGAGCCGGCCTTC
The DNA here is from genome assembly GCA_964351485.1 of uncultured Halioglobus sp. Classification (GTDB taxonomy): domain Bacteria; phylum Pseudomonadota; class Gammaproteobacteria; order Pseudomonadales; family Halieaceae; genus Marimicrobium. The sequence continues at coordinate 7,776 of CAYGOX010000117.1, read as the reverse complement.
GTGATGGAAGTGCACATGCAGGCAGAGGATGGCAATCACACTACCGCGGGCACCAAGGCCACCGCGATGCGCGTGGTGAACGCTATTCCGGCGGTGTGTGAGGCGCAGCCGGGCGTGAAGTCGGTGATGGATCTGCCGATGATCACCGCGCATGGCTACAGCGGTAAACGTTGAAACCAACGACAAGAGGGGAGTAGCGAATGGAGGCATTCAAGTTAACCGGTGCGACTGCGCTGGTAACGGGTGCAGGCGCTGGAATCGGGCGGGCGACGGCGCAGTGTTTCGCCGAAGCCGGTGCCAATGTGGTCGTGGCCGCGCGGACTCGCTCCGCCATCGAGGCGGTGGCGCAGCAGTGCGAGGCCTTTGGCGTGAAAGCGCTGGCCGTGGAGTGCGATATCACGCAGCCGGCGGCGCTCGATCACCTTGTCAGCCAGACAGTGGAGCACTTTGGTGGGATCGACCTGTTGATCAACAACGCCGGCGGCGCCGGCGCGCCGAAGTCTGCGCTGGATATCACCGACGAGTATTTCGCCGAGCTGTTGCACCTGAACCTGGTGAGCCGCTTTGGACTGATCCGTCGCTGCCTGCCGCACCTGCTGGAGAGTGATCGAGCCAGTGTCGTGAGTATTTCGTCGGTGCTGGGCCGTATGCCGGACCCGGGTTTCCTCACGTCAATCCCCAGCAACGCGGGGTTCGCTCACATGACACCGCAGCTGGCTACGGAGTTGTCGCCGCGGATTCGTTTTAACGCCATTGAGGTGGGTGCCACCATGACCGACGCGCTCGAACCGTTGTTGGCGCACGGGACGCTCAAGCAGCAGATGGAAGAAAAGACGCCGCTGAAGCGGCTGGGAAAACCGGAAGAGATCGCCTGGGGTGCGCTCTATCTGTGTTCACCGGCGGCGGCGTGGATCACGGGCAAGACGCTGGAGATCGATGGCGGCCAGCTCACGACGAACTGGCCGCTGCCGATGAATCACTTTGCGCGAGAGGGTGCCTAGTCGTCCTACACCAGCGTCAGTGGCGCCCGAAACGTTCGTAGAAATCCACCAGCTCTACGGTGAAGTTGTCCGCCTCCACGAATTCGGTGTCGGTCATCTCGGGCTGCTCATACGCGCGGTACCAGGTAGCGTAGGAGTCGAGCTCGGTAGACGGCGTGCGGTAGTGAGTTGAATAGGTACTCACCTTCATCAGCGGCAGCTCTCCGGTGAAATCGAACTGCATCAGCCGGAACCAGCCGTCGCCGGTGCCGGGGGCTCGTCCCGTGCCGGGATGCACCGGTTGCCCGGCGTCGAGGCTGGACTGGGCGCGATCCTGGTAGTCCGCCATGATCTGGTAGACCTTGCCGCCGATGCGATTGTCATCGGCGCGAAAGCCCTGGCCGTGCTGGTGACCGGACAACACCATGAAAATCTGGGGGTGTTGCGACAGAAATTTTTGCCACAGCATTTCGGCGTTGTTGTGCCGCGGGTCCACAGCGTGGAAATCGACAATCGGCGTGGCCTTGCGCTCGTTGTGCGCGTTCAGGAAATCGTGGGTGGTGACGATAGTCGGCAGGCCGGGATTCTGCGCGATGACGTCTCCGGCCCAGGCCAGGACATCGTCTTTGGGTGACATATCCAGCGCCAGGTGGAGGAAGGTGTAGCCGGCCGCGCTGAAGGTCTGCGCACTGCTGGCGCCGCCGTCGTAGCTGCCGATGTACCAGTCCTTGTCCTTGAAAAACTCCGAGTCGTTGCCGAACACGCTGCGGAAATTGTCCAGTCCGCCGGCGTGCAGCATGCCGAGGAATTCCGGGGTAATCCGGATCTGGTGCGGCTCGACCGTGCGGTGGTCGGCGGGCGGCCACTCGGACGAACTCCACATGGCGTCGTAGTCGTGGTTGCCCGGAACCACGCCAAAGGGCAGTCCGGCCCGGGCGAGGTAACGGAAGCCTTCGCGCGCGGCGGGTATCTCGACACCGAACACTTTTTCGGGGTTGGTCTGCAGGTGCCGGCCGAACCAGTAGTTATCGATCGCCTTGAAGCCGGCGTGATGGTGTTCCTCGTCCATCTCGATGGTCTGGTGCTGCCAGACGTCGCCGAGGTGAATGGCAAACACAATATCCCCGCCACGCGTGACCGATCGGTCGGCGATGTACTGCATCTGCGCGTGGAACTGGTCAGCGGCATCCAGCGCAAAACCCGCGTCCGTCTGGTGAGTGTAATCGAGATA